>NZ_PQLN01000286.1:0-539 GCF_002919855.1 Aeromonas sp. ASNIH8
CGAAAGGGGACTCCCTCCGACGTAGGTGGGAGGGGAATTTCGCCGGGGCGTCAGCCCCGCTGGTTTTGAATGTATTGCTTGATCACCTCCAACGGTGCTCCGCCGCAAGAGCCCGCAAAGTAAGAGCGTGACCAGAGTACGGGTTTGCTGTAAGCACCTCTCAAGTCCAGAAATTCATTACGCAGTCGCCTTGATGTGACCGCCTTTAACGAGTTCACCAGTACCGATAGCTGCACCGTTGGCGCGTACTCTATCAGCATGTGAACATGATCAGCCTCTCCGTCACACTCTTTCAGTTCCGCACCAAAATCTCTGCAAACCTCTGCCGCACACTGACCGAAGGAAGCGTGATGCAGATCCCCCAATATCGGCTTTCGATACTTGGTGATAAACACCAAATGTACGTGCAAAGCGTAGGCCGCATGGCGTGATTTATTAATTTTAGTGAATTGCATTCTGTCACTCAATCGGGCTTAATAGATATGGCAATAATGCTACACACTGAGCGCTAAATGCAAATTCTGAAAGCCTACAAATTC
>NZ_PQLN01000287.1:0-538 GCF_002919855.1 Aeromonas sp. ASNIH8
TTCCGCCCCTGCAGGGCCCGGCGGGGGGCCGCCGGGCGGTGGTTAACCAGCTCAGCACACTGCTGATAAGCGCTTTACTCGCCGCTCTGGACAGCCTGTTGCAGGGTGCGAACCACGTCCGGGTTATAGGCGTGGTATTCGCCGCCGTGCACGTACTTCAGCTGTCCGCCCTGATCCAGCGGCTTACGTGCCAGCCAGGCGCGTTTGGAGAGATTCAGCAGATCCTGCTGGAAGTCGCTGAAGCCCGCTCCGCCGATACGGCTGATCACGCCCTGGAAGCAGAGATCGGCGACATCATCATGCAGACCAACGGCTTCGAACAGCTTCGAGCAGCGGTAAGAGGCGATGGTCGAGATGCCCATTTTGGACATGATCTTGTACAGACCTTTGTTGATGCCGTTACGGTAGTTCAGCATCACGGTACGGTAATCTTTTTCGATGGCGTTGGTGTCGACCAGTTTTGCCAGCGTTTCGTAGGCCAGGTACGGGTAGATCGCCGTCGCACCAAAGCCCAGCAGCACGGCAAAGTGGTGCGGGT
>NZ_PQLN01000288.1:0-530 GCF_002919855.1 Aeromonas sp. ASNIH8
CTTGACATCCTCCCCCACCTTAGCGCTTCGCGTCACAGGAGGGGGATTCCCATTACTGGGTGATAGCTGCTCGCGCAGTACCGGGTTCCTGCTTCATCGGGCGGCCTGATTGCACCACGCCTCCACAGGCTAAAACGGCGTGTCCCGCCGCTAAAATATTGCGAGCGCCGTTCACATCGGCGTTCGCCTCATAACCACACGCAGCGCATTTAAACTGGCTTTGCGTCTGGCGGTTATCCTTCGCAGTATGCCCACAACAGGCGCACTGCTGGCTCGTGTAGGCCGGGTTTATCGCCAACACCTGACCGCCTCGCCATGCCTGCTTATATTCGAGCTGGCGGCGCAGCTCAAACCAGCCCTGATCTAATATCGAACGATTCAGCCCTGATTTTGCCCGGACGTTGCGCCCCGGCTGGCTGGTCGTGCCCGCTGCTGATTTTGACATGCTGGCAACCTTCAAATCCTCAATGACGATCATCGCGTGGTTTTTGCTGATAGTCGTTGTGACCTTGTGAAGGTAATCGCGGCGG
>NZ_PQLN01000289.1:0-526 GCF_002919855.1 Aeromonas sp. ASNIH8
GATCAATCCGGCCGCGTTTACGCACACCAGTGTTGCTATTCGCGACGCGCTGCTGGCAGTGAGCATCCCGTTCATCGAGATCCACCTCAGCAACGTGCATGCGCGGGAGCCGTTCCGCCACCACTCCTACCTGTCGGATATCGCCACTGGCGTCATCTGTGGACTGGGGGCTGACGGTTATTCATTCGCTTTACAGACAGCGGTAAAACGCCTGTCACAATCACACTAAACAAAGAGTACGGAACCCACTCATGGATATTCGTAAGATTAAAAAACTGATCGAGCTGGTTGAAGAATCAGGCATCTCCGAACTGGAAATTTCTGAAGGCGAAGAGTCTGTACGCATCAGTCGTGCAGCGCCAAACGCAGGCTTCCCGGTTATGCAACAAGCTTATGCTGCACCAATGATGCAGCAGCCAGCGCTGTCTAACGCTGTCGCGCCAACAGCGGCTCCAGAAATGGAAGCGCCAGCAGCAGCGGAAATCAGTGGCCCCATCGTACGTTCCCCAATGGTTGGTACTTTTTA
>NZ_PQLN01000031.1:0-45242 GCF_002919855.1 Aeromonas sp. ASNIH8
GCGAACCGGAATTGCCAGCTGGGGCGCCCTCTGGGAAGGCTGGGAAGCCCTGCAAAGTAAACTGGATGGCTTTCTTGCCGCCAAGGATTTGATGGCACAGGGGATCAAGATCTGATCAAGAGACAGGCTGAGAATTTTCCTGATGTGACAAATCCACTTTGCAGAACAGGCACACCTTCAGATTTGTAGTGTTCTGACTTCAGGTTACTACCAAAAGGGCCATCAACCATCGCATACTTTTTTCTAGAAACTACATCTTCTAACCGTTTGTAGCTCCAATCAGCAGGATGTTTCATTGCAAGCCACCTTGTGAATAATATCCCAGCTCCTCCAGATAGTTGGCCATCTCGATTTCCAGCTCGGCCAGCTGGGTTTTCAGTTGTTCGCGCTCGGCCCGCACCGCCAGCAGATCGATCTCCTCCTCTTCTTCGAAGGTATCCACATAGCGGGGGATATTGAGGTTGTAGTCGTTCTCCTTGATCTCTTTGAGCGAGGCAAGGTAGGCGTATTTATCGACATTGCCGCCGTTGCGATAGGTAGCGACAATCTTGGCGATATTGTCCGCGCTTAACAGGTTCTGGTTTTTACCCGCCTTGAACTCGCGGCTAGCATCGATAAACAGCACATTGTCATCCACCTTCTGCTTTTTAAAGATCAGGATGGCGGCGGGGATGCCGGTGCCATAGAAGAGCTTCTCTGGCAGGCCGATCACCGCATCGAGCAGGTTCTCGTCGATCAGCTGCTGACGGATCTTGCCCTCGCTGGAACCCCGGAACAGCACGCCGTGGGGCACCACTACCCCCATGCGGCCAGTCTTGGGCTTAAGGGTTTCAATCATATGGAGGATAAAGGCGTAATCCCCCTTGGTTTTGGGCGGCAGCCCGCGCTTGAAGCGACCGAACTTATCGTTCCCCGCTTCCTCATAACCCCATTTATCCAGCGAAAAGGGCGGGTTGGCGGTCACGATATCGAAGCGCATCAGGTCGCCGTTTTTATCCAGTAGCTTGGGGTTGCGGATGGTGTCGCCCCACTCGATCTTGTGGTTGTCTTCCCCGTGCAGGAACATGTTCATCTTGGCCAGCGACCAGGTGGAGCCAATAGCCTCTTGACCGTAGAGGGCGTAGTGTTTCTCGCCATGGTTTGCCACCACCTTGCGGCCGCACTTCATCAAGAGTGACCCCGAGCCACAGGCCGGATCGCAGATGGTGTCGCCCGGTATCGGCTCCAGCAGCTCGGCAATGAGATCGGAAACTTCGGGCGGGGTATAGAACTCCCCCGCCTTCTGGCCGCCGCTGGCGGCGAAGTTCTTGATGAGATACTCGTAGGCGTTGCCGATCACATCCAGGGTGCCAACCCGACTCGGTTTGAGGTTGAGCTCATCCTTGGCAAAGTCTTCCATCAAATGGCGCAGTATGGTGTTCTTCTGCTTCTCTTCGCCGAGGCGGTCGGTGTTGAAGCTGATGTCCTGAAACACGCTCTTGCCCGCGTCTTTGAGCTTGGTGCCGTTGGCCTCTTCGATGGCGTGCAGCGCCTGATCGATCCGCTCGCCGTTGCCCGGTTCAAAGCGACGCTCGAACAGGCTGTAGAAACTGGCCTGTTTGGGCAGCACGAAGCGCTCGTTTTTGAGCATCTCTTCAATGAGCTCCGGCTCATCACCATATTCGGCCCTGTAGCCATCGTAGTGATCCTGCCAGACATCGGAGATGTATTTCAGGAACAGCATGGTGAGCACGAAATCTTTATAGGTATCAGGGCTGACAGTGCCCCGGAAGGTGTCGCAGGCAGACCAGAGGGCCTTGTTGATATCGTCCTGGTTTATCGAGGTAGTCATAAGTCACAATTCCTTGGGCAGTAGCCGGATAAACGGGAAAGCGCGGATGCTTGAGCGGGATGCAGTATTCATCGTTCAAGCCAGCAGGCCGCGCGGGAGAGGCCCGACACTGAGGGTGGCAAGCGGCGGCACGTTCACAACATATCGCGTTATCGCCGATGATGCGGCGGCAGTCTGTCGCAACTGGCGCAGGTGCGTCAAGCGTGCCCGCTCGCATTTTGCCTCTATCGTTATGATCGCTATAAAGATCCAACGGCGAGCGGACCATCGACGCGGGTCACGCCACTGATATTGCCCAATCAACGCCCGGCTGTTGCGCAATTCATGCACCGCGCAAATAGAAAGACTCTGCGATGCAGGGTCTTTCAGTTTCCAGCTTAAATGTCCGAGCTCACTAACCGAGATCATTTTTGTAATTTAATTACAGATAATCACCACAAAAATAAAAAGGCCCTGCTGTTGCAGGGCCTTTGAGTTTCCAACTTAAATGGTCGGTTTCCAACTTCAATGTCACTGTTTCCAACTTAAATGGCCGTGATCAAAACGCCACTTACTTGGCGTAATCCTCAGTCGGGATACAGGAGCAGAACAGGTTGCGATCGCCATAGACGTCGTCGATGCGGTTGACCGACGGCCACAGCTTGCTGGCGCGCACGGCGTCGGACGGGAAGACCGCCTCGGCGCGGCTGTAGCCACGGTTCCACTCTGCATCCATCACGTCGTCCTGGGTGTGCGGCGCATGGACCAGGGGGTTGTCGGCAAGGCTCCAGTGACCGTCCTGCACCCGGGCAATCTCGGCACGGATGGCGGTCATGGCTTCCACGAAGCGATCCAGCTCGCGCTTGGATTCGGATTCGGTCGGCTCGACCATCAGGGTGCCCGCTACCGGGAAGCTCATGGTCGGCGCGTGGAAGCCGTAGTCCATCAGGCGCTTGGCCACGTCCATCTCGCTGATGCCACTGGCTTCTTTGAGCGGGCGGATGTCCAGGATGCACTCGTGGGCCACCCGGCCGTTGCGACCTGTATAGAGCACGGGGAAGGACTCGCCGAGCTTCTTGGCCAGGTAGTTGGCGTTGAGGATGGCGACCTGGGTGGATTTCTTGAGCCCCTCGTCCCCCAGCATGGCGATGTACATCCAGCTGATGGGCAAAATGCTGGCCGAACCGAACGGAGCGGCAGACACGGCGCCGTTGTCACGGCTCTCCTTGTCGGTCTTGACCACGGCGTGACCGGCCACAAACGGTGCCAGGTGTTTCTTCACGCCGATGGGGCCCATGCCCGGACCGCCACCGCCATGGGGAATGGCGAAGGTCTTGTGCAGGTTGAGGTGAGAGACGTCCGCGCCGATAAAGCCTGGTGCCGTCAGCCCGACCTGCGCGTTCATGTTGGCGCCGTCGAGGTACACCTGACCACCATACTGGTGAACGATGTCGCACACCTCCTTGATGGTCTCCTCGTACACCCCGTGGGTGGAGGGGTAGGTCACCATCAGGCAGGAGAGCTGGTCTCCGACCTCGGCGGCCTTGGCGCGCAGGTCGTCCAGATCCACGTTGCCTGCCTTGTCACAGGCGGTGACGATGACCTTGAGGCCCGCCATCTGGGCGGAGGCCGGGTTGGTGCCGTGGGCAGAGGCCGGGATGAGGCACACATCGCGATGCCCCTCGCCGCGGGACTCGTGGTACTTCTTGATGGCGAGCAGGCCCGCGTATTCCCCCTGCGCGCCGGAGTTGGGCTGCATGCAGACCGCATCGTAGCCGGTCACCTTCACCAGCCAGTCTTCCAGATCTGCCAGCAGCAGCTGGTAGCCCTGGGTCTGCTTGAGCGGCGCGAAGGGGTGCAGCTTGCCGAATTCGGGCCAGGTCACCGGGATCATCTCGGCGGTGGCGTTGAGCTTCATGGTGCAGGAGCCGAGCGAGATCATGGCGTAGTTCAGGGCCAGATCTTTCGCTTCGAGACGGTGGATGTAGCGCAGCATCTCGGTCTCGGAGTGGTACTTGTTGAATACCTCGTGAGTCAGCACGGCGTCGGTGCGCAGCAGATCCTGCGGGATCGCCTGATGCGTCTGGGCGGCCTGGTCGAGGGCCTCCACATCGAGGCCGTGACCCGCCCCAAGGAACAGATCGAACAGCTCGGCCACATCGCCTCGGGTGGTGGTTTCAGAGAGGGACACACCGACCGCACCATCGAGATCCGCACGCAGGTTGATGCCGAGCCCTTCGGCCTTGGCAATGAGTGCAGCCTTGTCCGACGTCAGTACAGTGAGGGTATCGAACCAGCTTCCGTGCTTGAGGGCCACGCCCTTGGCGGTAAGGCCGAGCGCCAGGATGGTGGTCAGACGGTGCACGCGGGAGGCGATGGTTTTCAGCCCCACCGGCCCGTGGTAAACGGCGTAGAAGCTCGCCATGTTGGCCAGCAGCACCTGGGCAGTACAGATGTTGGAGTTGGCCTTCTCGCGGCGGATATGCTGCTCGCGGGTCTGCATGGCCATGCGCAGGGCGCTCTTGCCACGGGCATCCTTGGAGACGCCGATGATGCGACCCGGCATGGAGCGCTTGTAGGCGTCGCGGGTGGCGAAGAAGGCGGCGTGGGGGCCACCGTAACCCATGGGCACACCGAAGCGCTGGGCACTGCCGAACACCACGTCGGCACCCAGTTCACCCGGGGATTTGAGCAGCAGCAGGGAGAGCATGTCGGTCCCGACGCAGGCCAGCCCCTTCTGGGCCTGGACGGCGGCAATGAGGGAACGCAGATCGGTCACATTGCCGGTAGTGCCCGGGTACTGGAACATGGCACCGAATACCTCTTCGCTCACGGCCTCGCCCGCAGGGCCGACCACCACATCGAAACCGAAGTGGACCGCGCGCTCCTTGACCACGTCGATCACCTGGGGGTGAACGTCGTCGGCCACGAAGAAGAGGTTGGATTTGGATTTGGCCATGCGCTTGGCCAGCGCCATGGCTTCGGCGGCGGCGGTGGCTTCATCGAGCAGGGAGGCGCTCGCCAGATCCATGCCGGTGAGATCCAGGGTGAGCTGCTGGAAGTTGAGCAGGGCTTCGAGACGGCCCTGGGCCAGCTCGGGCTGATAGGGGGTGTAGGCGGTGTACCAGCCCGGGTTTTCCAGCACGTTGCGCAGGATGACGTGGGGCACGTGGGTGTCATGGTAGCCCATGCCGATGTAGCTCTTGGCGATCTGGTTCTTGGCCGCATAACCCTTTAGCTTGGCCAGGGCCTCCACTTCGGTCATGGGGGCGCCGATACCAAGCGGCCCCGGACGACGGATGGCAGCGGGGACCGTCTGCTCAATCAGATCGTCCAGGCTCTCGGCCCCCACGGTGGCGAGCAGGGCCCGCAGTTCTTCCTCACCCGGGCCGATGTGACGGCGGATGAAATCGGTTTTTTGCTCGAGTTCAAACAGTGACTGGGTCATTTCCCTATTTCCTGGTAATAGGTCCTGGCATGACATCCTGACAACCAAGACCTGATGTTCCTGTAGCCGGTCGATACCGGCTCCACTCATGTTCTGTGTCCGCCGCGGGCAGACGGGGAATGCGGCAAGGGCATCCCGAAGGCGCAAAGGCTGCGCCCTTCCTGCAACCGCCATGGCCGCAGGATGGCAGTCATACAAGAGGGCCCTGCTGTGTTGGCAGGGCCCGGGGGCATTACTCTTCGTCCACCACGTTCTGGTAGCCTTCGGCATCCAGCAGGTTGGCGAGCTCGCCCGCGTCGTCCAGCTTGATGCGGAACAGCCAGCCGGCGCCGTAGGGGTCGGAGTTGACCAGCTCGGGGCTGCCTTCCAGCTCTTCGTTGACGGCCAGGATCTCGCCGCTCACCGGGCTGTAGATGTCGGAGGCGGCCTTGACGGACTCCGCCACGGCGCAATCTTCACCGGCGCTCACCTGCTTGCCCACTTCCGGCAGATCGACGAACACCATGTCCCCCAGCAGATCCTGGGCGTGCTCGGTGATGCCGACCACGGCTTCGCCGTTGGCTTCAACACGGACCCACTCGTGGGAGGTGGCATATTTCAGTTCGCTCGGGATATGGCTCATTTGTGCTTCCTTTATGCTCTTGGATCGCTTCAACAAAAATGGGGCGGCGAAGGTCAACCCTCACCGCAATCAATGATTACACCAACGGCTGGCCGTTGCGCACGAAGGCCGGCTTGGTGACTTTCACGGTGACCTGCTTCTTGCGGATCTCCACCTGGGCCTGTTCGCCGATATCACGGGGCACCCGCGCCAGGGCAATGCTGTAACCCAGGGTGGGCGAGAAGGAGCCGGAGGTGATCACCCCTTCCCGTGTCTCGCCGCTCTCGCTGGTGAAGGTGACCGGCATGCCGGCACGCAGCACGCCCTTTTCTTCCATCACCAGACCCACCAGCTTGGGCTGGTTGCCTGCGGCCTTCTGGGCTTCCAGGGCGGCGCGGCCGATGAATTGGCGGGAGGCAGGCTCCCAGGCCAGGGTCCAGGCCATGTTGGCGGCGAGCGGAGAGATTGACTCGTCCATGTCCTGACCGTAGAGGTTCATGCCCGCTTCCAGGCGCAGGGTATCACGGGCACCCAGGCCACAAGGGGCCACGCCGTTGTCCAGCAGGGCCTGCCACAGATCGCACGCCTTCTCTTGGGGGACCACGATCTCGTAGCCATCTTCGCCGGTGTAGCCGGTGGTGGCGATGAAGAGATCCCCGGCCTGCACACCGAAGAAGGGCTTCATCCCTTCGACCGCCGCATTCTGCTCGGGGGTGAACACCTTGGCCGCCTTGGCCTTGGCGTGGGGGCCCTGCACCGCGATCATGGCAAGCTCGGGGCGCTCGGTCACGCTCACGGCAAAGTCGATGGCGTGATGGCGGATCCAGGCCAGATCCTTCTCGCGGGTGGCGGAGTTCACCACCAGGCGGTAGAAGGTATCGGTCAGGAAGTAGGTGATGAGGTCATCGATGACGCCGCCTTCCGGATTGAGCATGCCGCTGTAGAGGGCCTTGCCGGGGACGGTGAGTTTGGCCACGTCGTTGGCCAGCAGGTGTTGCAGGAAGGCTTTGACCCGCTCGCCGGTCAAATCGACGATGGTCATGTGGGAGACATCGAACATGCCTGCATCGGTGCGCACCACATGGTGCTCTTCCAACTGGGAACCGTAGTTGATGGGCATCTCCCAACCGTGGAAGTCCACCATCTTGGCACCCGCTTCCAGGTGTTTCGGATGCAATACAGTAGTCTGGATCATCGCTGTGTTTCCTTAAGCGTTCGCGACAACACTCGCAATCCGCCCCGGCTCGTCGGGAACTACGGACCACAAGCTCTGTGCTCGTTCCCGCCCGGGCGGGCAGGAGTGATTCCTTGAACGGAGCGGATTATATGACAAGCGTGCCGGGGCACCGCTCAAAAAAAACTAATCCTCACCCAACTCACTGACACCAGACACTAAGGCAAAAACAGTGATAAAAACAGCCAAAACCGCGCCACTGCGGGATTTAATGTTGATTTTTACCGTCCCGTCACAATTTACAGAAAAACGTTTCGCTTCTCGCCAACATTAAAGGCTGACACCCCGAAGGGGCATCTCGCCCTGTCAGATTAGTTTTTTTGTTAAAACCCCGGGGTAATATTAGATTTTTTCACCTTTGGCCAGGGTGGGCAGCTCCCCATCCAGCCCCATGGCGGCCCGGATTATGCCCTGCTTGAGGGGAGCAAGACCGTCGACGGCGCGAAGCCCCACCCCGCGCACCAGCTTCTTGAGGGGGTTGCTGCCCGCAAACAGTCGCTTGAGCCCCTCCATGGCCGCCAGCATGCGCGCCGCCTCGCTCTTGCGCCAGCGCTCGTAGCCCCGCAGGTTGGCGAGCAGGCCGATGTCCGCGCCCTTGCCGTGATGAATGAGGATCTGCTCCGCCAGGGCGGCGGCATCCAGCAAGCCCAGATTCACCCCCTGCCCCGCCAGCGGGTGGATGGTGTGGGCCGCATCCCCCACCAGCACCAGGCGCTCGCGGGCAAAGTCGCGGGCGTAGCGGGCGGTGAGCGGAATGGCGCTGCGAGCCCCCTCCACCTTGCACAGCCCGAGGCGCCCATCAAAGGCGGCGGTGAGCTGGCGGTTGAAGCCGTCGTCATCCAGGGCGCAGAGCGCCTCGGCGTGGGCCGCGGGCACAGACCACACGATGGAGCAGAGGTCGGGCTGCCACAGGGGCAGGAAGGCGAGCGGCCCCTGGGGGGTGAAGATCTGGCGCGCCACCGTCTCATGGAGCTCGGCACAACGCACCGTCGCCACCAGGGCGTGATGACCGTAATCCCAGCTGGTGAGGGGAATGTCTGCCTGACGGCGCACCCAGGAGTGGGCGCCGTCGGCGGCCACCACCAGCTTGGTCGAGAGGGCCTGGCCATCTTCCAGCAGCAGCAGGGCGCCCGCTGGCCCGCACTGCAGGCTGGTGGCCCGGGCCGGGGTCAGCATCTGGATATTGCTGGCCCCCGCGATGGCGTCCAGCAGCGCAAGCTGGATCACCCGGTTCTCGACGATGTGGCCAAGAGCCCCCTGACGCAGGCTGGCGGCATCGAAATCGATGTGGCCGAAACTGTCCTGCTCCCACACCTGCATCTTCTCGTAGGGCTGCAGGCGGCGCGCCACTATGCCGTCCCAGACGCCGACCCCTTGCAGGATGTGCTGACTCGCGAGGCTCAGGGCACTGACCCTGTTGTCCGGCGTCTCACCGAGCGTTGCATCGGGCAGCCGGCCTTCCACGATGGCCACCGTGATCGCCCGGTTCTTGAGGGCGGCAGCGAGCCCCAGGCCCACCATGCCCCCCCCCACGATCACCACATCCACATCTTGCATCTGCATTCTCTTGTGTCCTTTCCGGGCGGGTCGCCAGGATCTGCGAGGCGACGCCCACAGGCGTGCCTCTTGCTCGAAATCGTCTTTGCCGCCGGGGCGACAGCGCTTATTGGCCGCACACCTCGTCCACGAATCCCAGGGTGCGGGAGGCGAGCGGTGCCTTGAGCCAGGGCACTCTGCCCATCAGGGAGAGCGCCAGATTGCGGCCCACCACCAGGGGAGCGTGATGGTTTGAGAAGAGCTGGGCCAGGGAGGACGTGAGCCAGACGGTCTGGGCCTGATCGTCCCGCCGCTGCTGCCAGTAGCCGCTTAGCACCTCAAAGCCGCCGATGTCTTCCCCCGCAGCGAGCGCACGGGCCAGGGTCCGGGTCAGCACGTCCAGATCCCGCATGCCGAGGTTGAACCCCTGACCGGCGATGGGGTGCAGCAGGTGGGCGGCGTTACCCACCAGCACGGTGCGCTGGGCCAGCGGGTAGTCGGCCACCGTCAGCACCAGCGGATAGAGGTGGCGCACGCCGGTACGCTCGATGCGCCCGAGGCGCCAGCCAAAAGCCTGCTGCAGACGGGCGAGAAAGGCGGCGTCATCCAGTGCAAGCAACCCCTGTGCCTCGTCCCGCGGCACGCTCCACACCAGAGAAGAGAGGCCGTCCTGCATGGGCAGCAGGGCCAGCGGCCCTCCATCGGTGAAGCGCTCGAAGGCCCGCCCGGCGGGATCCTCGGCGGTCTTGACGGTGGCGATGATGGCGCTCTGGCCATAATCGTGGCGACTGACCGGCATCTTGAAATGCTGGCGCACGAAGGAGTGGCCCCCGTCGGCCGCCACCAGCAGCCGGGTGCGGTAGCGCGCGCCGCCCTCCAGGGCGAGCGTCACTCCCGCCTCGTCGGGGTCGATGGCCTCAAGCCTGGCCGGGCACAACATACGGATCTGCGGGCAGGCGGCAATCGCCTCTTGCAGCACGATGCCCGCCGCCGACAGCTCGATCACCTGACCGAGGGCGGGTAGACCATACTCCGCCGCCGACAGCCGGGTCTGGCCACAGTGGCCCCGATCCGACACATGGATATGGGTGATGGGGGAGCAGTGGGGTACCAGGTGCGGCCAGAGGCCGTGACGGGCCAGCGCCTCGCAGGTACCGGCGGAAAGCGCGATGGCACGGGCATCGAAACCGGGATGAGCATTGAGCTCGGGCGCACTGGCCTCCAGCAGCAGGATCTGCAGGGGGGCACCATCCTGTCCTTTCAGGGCGGCAAGGGAGAGGGCCAGCACGGCACCGCTCATACCACCGCCGACGATAGCCACGTCGACGTGAACCAGATCAGATTGAGACATGAGAAGAGGGCATAGGCGAAAAAACGTGGGCCAATCCTACCACAAAGGTGGCGGACGGGATGCGAAGCCACAGGCAAAAAACCGCTTTGGCACCATGGGTTAGCAGAGTACCTCCCCTGCTCTCACCCCTTGTAAAACAGAAAGAGCGCCGTGATGCGCTCTTTCATTGACCCGCTGGGCGGGCAGATCAGTGCAGGGTCGGCGGCGTGCTCGGCGCGGCCGGGCGCTTGCCAAACTCCTCGAACGCCATCATGACCCCGAGGCGCACGTGTTCGTAGAGCACCAGGAAGGAGGTTTCGTTCTCTTCATCTTCCTGATCGAACTCGGCAGAGACCTGGGTGATGCTGGCGATGTCCTGAATCATCTCCTGCAGCTCTTCGGATGCCTTGGAGAGCTCCTGTTGGACCACGCCAAAGCCGGCCAGAAAGGCCTGGGACCAGTCCACCAGCGAGTCGATGCGCTCATCGAGCGGCGCCTCGTCGCTTGGCAGCAGCAGCTCGACGCCCTTTTGTGCCATCAGGCTCTCGATCACCTCGTGATAGAGGTCGGTCATCACCTGGCGCACCGGTGCCGGCAGACCGAAACCGTCGTTGATCAGATCATTGAAATGGGGCTGCCAGCTTTTGTCGTCCAGGGCCACGCCACCGCACACCAGGCCGCAGAGCACGCCATGGGCCTCGACGGCCGTCGCCATGAGGTCGTGCTGTGCCATCAGGTCCGCCACGGCGGCGTATTTCAGGGGGTTTGTTTTGCTCATCTAGGATCCGCTCAAAGTTCAGGCAAATATGCAGAATTTATGGCCGAGATCCTAGCATTCTCCCCCTGCCAGAGCCAGCAAGGCCTTGAAACTTCTGCATCTGCGCTATATAGTCCCGCCCAGTTGTCCACGTGGATAAAGGCGGAAATCAGCCCCGCCGTATTGAGGAAGGCATGAGCATAGAGGCCGTAGAAATCGTCATTCTGGGACGTCCCTACAAGGTGTCCTGTCCCCTGGGACAACAAGATGCCCTGCGCCAGGCCGCCGACCAGCTGACCGACAAGCTCATCGAGCTTCGTCAACGTTCCAAGGTCTCCAGCAACGAACAGCTGGCCGTCATGGCAGCGCTCAATTTCTGTCATGAGCTCTGCCTTGAAAAAGAGAAAAACCACCAATACTCTGAGACCATGGACAAGCGGATCAAAATGCTGCAACGCACCATCGAAGCCGCCTTGATCGAGCACGGACAATACGGTGAATCCAGCGAAGAGGCGCAACAGCCCTAATCGCACCGAGTTTTGAAATTCCCTGGAGTGTTTGTCAGCCGGTTCAAGTCCCCGAGCCGATATTCATACCAAACAGGGGGTCTGCCTTCTGGCTATTGAGCATGCTCGGCCCGACCGAGAAGCCTGCGGCCAGATTAGATCTCCGCCTTGAACCGACGGTTCAAGGGCCCAAACCGGCAACGGCATCTCCGGGGTACCTACCCAAAAAAGCCCGTCATCACGACGGGCTTTTTCTTTGCCTGCGCGGCAATCCCCTTCCACTCGCCTGCGGCGTCTCGCCACCCGGCAGGAGGCAGTAAAAAGCCCGCCAACGGGGCGGGCTCTTGGCCGTGTCAGACGGCCATCTGCTCGTGGGGCGCACCGTGGTGGCGCAGCCACACAAAGCTCAAGGCCACGATCAGCACCATCACCGTCATGATGGCCCCCAGGGTCACCTGCCCCGTCATCGGGAAGCTGGCGGCCAGCAGGGTTACCACGCCAGCCCCCAGATTCTGCATGCCCCCGAGCACGGCTCCTGCGGTGCCCGCCTGGCCCGGGAAGGGTTCGATGGCACAGGAGGTGACGGTCGGATAGAGAATGCCGCTGCCAATGAAGTAGACCGCAGCCCCGCCCACCAGGGAGGCAGCGCTCACCATGCCGAGCAGCCCGGGTACCAGGATGATGAGCGACCCCAGGGCCAGGAAGGCGATGCCAAGGCGCATCAGCTTGCCCTGGCTCAGGCGAAAACTCAGTCTGGCGGAGAGCCAGGCGCCGAACAGATAACCGGGCAGCGGCAGCACGAACAGCACGCTGACGGTGCGGGCACTCAGCTTGAGCACGTCCCCCAGCAACACTCCGGCCGCCGCCTCGAACACCGCGAGGCCGGCAAAGGTGGCCATCAGACAGAGCAGGTTGCCCTGGAAGCGCGGGTTGCCGAGCACGTGGCGATAGGCCGCGCCGACCCGCAGCGGCTGCTGGCGGGCGGATGCTGGCAGCGTCTCGCCAAACCAGGCCAGCAGCGCAAGCGTGGTCAGGGTGCCGAAACCGAACAGGAACCAGTAGCCGGCACGCCAGTTGAACAGCTCGGTGAGCCAGCCGCCCAGCACAGGCGCCAGCAGGGGGGAGAAGATGACCCCCATGCTCACCAGGCTGTTGGCCCGGTTGAGCTCGGCGCCGCTGTAGCGGTCGCGCATCACGGTCCGGCTCATGGCCCCCCCGGCGCCGGTGCCCAGCCCCTGGATGAAGCTGCCCGCCAGCAGGGCCGCGAAGTGCGGGATGAGCTGGATGACCAGGGTGCCGGCCAGGAACACCATCATGCCGATGAGCAGCATGGGGCGACGACCGATGCGATCCGACAGGGGACCGTAGACGAACTGGGAGAGGCCGTAAGGGATGAGGTAGCAGGCCATCACCGCCTGCAACTGACCGGAGGCCACATGAAAGTCCCCCGCCATCATGGGAATGGAGGGCACATAGAGGGTCTGGGTCATCTGACCCACGGCGACCATCAGAATGGTCAGGAAAAACAGGGGATAGAAACTGTGCCGATACATATCTCGTCCGAAAAAGATCAAAAAGCCGCCACCCTCCGGGCAGGGGTCTGCAGGAGGTGTCTGACAAAGGTCGTTGAAGAGGAACAAGGCGGAGGACCCGCACCCGCCAGCAGCAGGACGCTCTCTGGCTTACGACAATTTTAGTGATTCATATCAAAAAAAAACGAACGAAACTTTATAATCTGCTTACCCAAGTTTTTCTAATGCGACGGGGCCCAAGGCCCCGTCACTGTCATCTCATCATGGGGGAAGGATTCATCCTGTCCCCTCTTTACCCTACTCTTCTCACCTCGGCCGACGCGCCTTCGAACATGAGGGAACCTACCTCCCCCAGTCTCAGACAACGAGGGGCAACCTTGCCGGCCAGCCCCTCGTCATGGGTCACCAGCAGCAGGGCGCAGCCTATCTCTCCCAGTTCCTCCAGCAGACAGGCGATGGTCTGTTGCTGGCTCAGGGGATCGAGCCGGGACGTGGGCTCATCGGCGAACAGCAGCACGGGGCGCAGCAGCAGGGCCAGGATAAGCGACAGCCGCTGCAGCTCCCCTCCCGAGACCTGGTTTGGCAGGCGCGTCAGCAGCCGTTCATCCAGCCCCAACCGGGCCAGATAGTCGACAAGCCGATGGCGAGGCAGCCTGTGCAGACGCAGCACATCATCGAACTGGGTGGCGAGGCGCACCCGGCTGGCAAAGGCCTGCACCGGATCCTGATAGAGCTTCTGCCAGCGGCAGGGGGCTATCCCTTCCCGGCGCAGCACCTCCCCTTGCAGGGGGCGTTGCAGACCCAGCAGCACGTTGCCGAGGGTGCTCTTGCCCGCGCCGCTCGGCGCCATGATGGCCATTCGCTCCCCTTGCGCCAGGGCAAGGTCGAGCCCCGTGAACAGGGGTTGATCCCCATATCCCATGGCAAGCCCCTTCCCGCGGATGAGCCAGTCACCGGTGGGAGGGACGACCGCCTCGGGCCAGGCGGAGGGCTCCGCCGCCAGCAGAGCCCGGGTATAGGCATGGGATGGCGTGTGCAGCACACGCTCGGCGGGCCCCTGCTCCACGATCTCTCCTCCCTTGACCACCAGCACCCAACCCCCCAATGCGCGAGCCAGGGAGAGATCATGGGTGATGGTCAGCAGATGGCGTCCACGGGCCAGGTAGCCCAGCAACAAGGCACCCAGCCTGGCTGCGGCCCGGCTGTCGAGCCCCTTGGTGGGCTCGTCGGCCACCAGCAGACGGGCCTCCCCCAGGGTGGCGGCGGCAAAGGCCGCACGCTGGGCCATGCCTCCCGAGAGCTGGTGTACAAAGGCGCCCTCCCGCCCGGCCAGTCCAAGCCGCTCGAGGGCGGCGCGGGCCCGCGATCTGGCCTCCTTGCCCCCTGGCAGCCACCCCTCCTCCACCTGGGCAAGCAACCCCATGGTGGGATCCAGCGCCAGCACCGGCTCCTGAGGTAGCATCGCCAGCTCCCGCCCCCAGAGAGTACGCAGGCGAGGCGTCTCGGCCAGGTTGTGATGGCGGCCACCCGACACCATCTCGCCCCGGCCTGTCAGGGGGGCTGGCAACGTCCCCATCAGGGCATGAGCCAACAGGGATTTGCCCGAACCGCTCTCCCCGATCAGGGTCAGGGCGGTGCCGGGATGAATGGTGAAATCCAGCGCCTGCAACAGGGTTTTCTGGCCATCATCGACCTGCAACCCCTTGATATGAATGGCCGTCATGAGGTGGCTCCTTGTGAAGATGGCATGTCAAGGCCGCGCGTCTGATGAAGCAGCACCAGGGCCAGCAACATCAGCCCCATGACAAGAATGGGGGCCAGTAGCAGACGGGGAGCCTCCTGATAGTGGGGCAGCGCCTCCGTCATCATCAGCCCCAGCTCGGGCGTTGGCGGCTGAATGCCCACTCCGACAAAGCCCAGGGTAGAGAGGGTTAGAATGGCACCCGCTAGGCCGAAGGCCATCATGGTGAGCAACTGGGGGGCGAGCTCGGGCCAGAGATGGCGCCGCACCACATGGGCATGGCCGAATCCCAGCAGACGGGACGCCTCCACCTGGGGTGAGGCGAGCAGCCCCCGGCTGCGGGCACGCACCACCCGGTAATACTCCACCCACTGGGCCATGGCCAACCCGAGATAGAGGATGGCAAAGCCACCCTGGGCCATGGCGGAGAAGAGCAGCACCAGCAACAGGCCTGGCAGGGCCAGCACGCCGTCGGCCAGGCTGCGCAGCAGACCGTCGACCCAGCCGCCGCGCCAGGCCGAGAGCCAGCCCAGCAATGACCCCAGCAGCGCCGCCGTGATGACGCACAGCAGTCCCAGCAGCAGGGAGAGCCGGGTCGCCGCCGCGAGGCGCGCCATCAGGCTGCGCCCCATCTGATCCCGCCCGAGGGGCTCCTGCCAGGAGGGATCAGCCAGAAACTGTGCCAGATCCTGAGCCGCCGGATCGGGCCAGAGCACGGGGCCCAGCAGGGCAAACAGCACCACCAGCAGGAGCAGGCCCAGCCCCGTTTTGACAGACAACGACATGATCAGGACTCCTTGGGACCACGGGGGTCAATGGCAAGACAAAGCAGGTCGGTGAGGGTATTGAGCAGCACGAAGAGCACCGCCAGCACCAGCACGGTCCCCTGAACCATGGGGATGTCGCGCCAGAAGATGGCGTGCACCAGCGCATGGCCGATCCCGGGCCAAGCAAACAGGCTCTCGACCACCACGACCCCCTCGATGAGCAGCACCAGCTGCACGCTGGTGTAGGCGATGATGCTGACCCCGGTATTGCGCAGACCGTGGCGCCAGAAAACCCGGGCCGGCGAAAGCCCCTTGGTGAGGGCAAATCGGTAATAACCGGACTGCACCACGGTGAGCACGCTTTCACGCACCACCCGGGAGAGCACGCCGGAGAGCCCCAATCCCAGGGTCAGGGCGGGCAGCAGCAGGTTGCTCCCCTCCCCGTGCCCTGCCGCACTGACCCAGCCCAGCGCCACCGAGAGCATCACCATGAGCACCAGGCCGAGCAAGAAGGGGGGCAACGCACGCATCAGCACGCTCCAGCCCAGGGTCAGGCGATCACACCATCCCCCTGGGCGCAGCGCACTCAGGCTGCCAAGCGGCAGCGCCACCACCAGCGCCAGCACCACGGAGGCGCTCGCGAGCGTCAGGGTGGCGCCCAGGTGATGACCCACGTCGGCGGCGACCGGTGCGCCCGTCACCAGGGAGCTGCCGAGATCCCCTTGCAGCAAGGCCCACAGCCAGTCGCCAAAACGGGCAAGGGCCGAGCCGGCCAGCCCCAGCTCGCTGCGCACCGCGTTGGCCGCCTCGGCGGTGACATAGTCATAGCCATAACGACCCGCCGCGATGCGAAAGGCGATGTCTCCGGGCAGGGACTGAACCATCAGAAAACAGAGTCCGGCCACCAGCAGGGCAACCACCAGCGCCTGCACCAGACGCTGACCCAGTATCCCCATGACGCGAGACAAGGGGGTCGCTGTCATCGTGCGCTCCATGTCAACTTGTCCAGGCCATAGCTGCGCTCCAGGGGATCGAGTTCAAACCCCTCCAGCCCCCGACTGACCGCCGCGCTCTGGCGGTACCAGGCGATGGGCAGGAGCGGCAACTCCTGTTGCAGTGTCGTGGCTATCTCCCGGCGAGCCGCGGCGGCGTCTGTGGGCGACAAGGCTTGCGTGGCAAGGCGGGTCAGTGTTTGCGTCATGGCCGGGGAGTGCCAGTTCATCACCCCCCAGTCCGCACCGGCAGGGGTCAAGTCCCCCAGCAAGGTAACCAGGGGATCCGGTACCAGGGCATAATTGCGGGCGTAGAGACCAAGCTGGAGCGAACCGTCCTGATGGCCCGCCGGGATCTCGCTCGAGTTGCCCACCGCCACCTTGAGATCCACCCCCACCGCCTTCCACTGCGCCTGCAGTGCCGTGGCGAGGAGCGGCAGCTCCGGACGGTCAGGGAAGGTACGCAGGGTCAGGGTGAAGCACTCTTCCCCCTTGCGCAGCACACCGTCCTCCCCCGGCTGCCAGCCTGCCGCCGCGAAGGCCGCCCGGGCCGCCTTGACGTCATAGGCAAGCGGCGTCAACCCGAGCTGGTGCCACTCCCCCAGAGTGGGAGGAAAGAGCTGGGTTGCCGCCATCTCGGGATCCCGCAGCAGGGCGGCTGCCATACCACGACGATCGATGGCGAGACTCAGGGCACGGCGCACCACCGGATCGCTCAGACGAGGGTCGGCGCCATTGAGCTTGAGCTGGATGTTTCGTGGCAGGGTGACCGAGGCGATGGAGACCCGTGACGCCTGCTGCAAGCGGCGGATGCTGACCGGATCCAGCCCCCAGGCGATGTCGGCCTGACCGCTCTCGGCCATCAGGGTGCGGCTCTCTGCACGCCCCACCGTCAGGTAGCTGACCTCCTCGATTGCGGGCCTGGCCCCCTGCCAGGCGTCGAAACGCACAGTCTCTATCCGCTGGGGTTGTTGCAGGCGGGTGATGCGGTAGGGGCCAGAGCCTATCACCTGGGTTACCTCCCCCTTGGCATCGTAGGCGGCCTTCGCCAGGATCTGGGTGCTGGGGTGGGCCAGCACGGCCGGCAGGGAGGCGAAGGGTTCGCTCAGGGTGACCTTCAAGACGCCATCGCCAGCCTCGATGGACGCAATGGGAGCGCTGGTCATCACGCCGGGCTTGCGCCAGGCCTGTTGCAGGGCAAAAGCGGCCTGCTCGGCGCTCACCTCGCTGTCATCGTGAAACCGGGCCCCGGGGCGCAACGTGAATCGCCACTGCAGACCGTCATCGCTACGCGACCACTCACTGGCAAGCCCGGGTTGCAGATTGCCTTTCCCATCGACATCTACCAGGGTCTCCGCCACCTGCATGCGAGTAAAGAAGACCCCGTTGCTGGCGGGGTCGACACTGTGGATCTCCCAGGGCCCCACCATGGCAAGCGGTTTGCCGTCGGCTGCAGTCGTTCCTGCCATCAGAGCCAGGGCGAACCACCCGGCTGCGGTGCATTTTTTTGTCATCCTTTCCATCCAAGCTTCATGTTCATCAACCAAAGAGGTGGAGTTATAACATAACAATTAATCAGGAAGAATGACTTTTGATTTTTGATAAATGGCTTATTTGAAAGACAAAAAGCGACTGCGATGCAGATCGTCAAACAACGGGGAGTCAAAAGGGAATAAAAAAGATGGCCCGTCAGGGCCATCATGATGGCGTCAGCGAGTCACCATCTGCTGCGCCCGCTTGACCTGATCCTCGGGGCTCTCATTGCGCGGTGGAATGGTGATGCCCTTCTGGCAGGCGGGCCTGGCTTCCATGCGTGCCATCCATGTCTGCAAATGCACCAACCCCTCGATGGAGATACCACTCCAGTCGTGGATGCGCACCCAGGGCCAGGTAGCGATGTCGGCGATGCTGTACTCGTCCGCAAGATACTCATGGTGTGCCAGATGGCCATCGAGCACCTCGAACAGGCGTCGCCCCTCCTTCTGGTAACGCTCGATGGCGGCCGGGATCTTCTCGGGGAAATAGCGATAGAAGACGTTGGCCTGCCCCATCATGGGACCGACGCCCCCCATCTGGAACATCAGCCACTGGATGGCCTGGGAGCGGCGCTTGGGATCCTGCGGCAGCAACTTGCCGGTTTTTTCCGCCAGATAGATAAGGATGGCGCCGGACTCGAACACCGCGAAGTCACCATTGTCCCGATCGACGATGGCCGGGATGCGGCCATTGGGGTTGATGGCCAGGAACTCGGGCTTCTTCTGCTCCATGGTCGCGAAATCAAGGGGAATGACCTTGTAGGGCAGCCCCAGCTCTTCGAGGGCGATCGACACCTTGAACCCGTTGGGCGTGGCGGCAGTGTACAACTCTATCATCTTCGACTCCTTGAACGTTCAGGGGAAAGGATCAGGCCTGGGCGCTGGACCGGGCACTCACCCGGTCATGCCAGTCCTGCAAACGGGGCTGTTCGGGGGTGATACGCAGGCCGACCACCTTGCCAAAATCAATGGTACAGAGGGCAAGAATGTCGGCGATGGTGAAGCGCTCCCCCGCAATATAGGGCACCTCGGCAAGACGGGCATCAAGCTTGTCAAACCAGATCTGAGCCTGTTGCTTGCACTCCTCCCCCCATTCGGGGAAGACCCGCTCCCGGTCTTTGTAAAAACCGGTGATATGACGAAACGCCATACCGGTCGGCAGCCAGAGGTTGAACTCGATGAAGCGACTCCACATCTCTATGGTGGCGCGCTCCAGCGCGGTGCGGCCAAACAGGTTCGGTTCGGGGTGAAGCTCTTCAAAATAGCGACAGATGGCCAGGGTTTCACTCAGACAGGTTCCGTCATCGAGTTCCAGCACAGGAATGCGCCCGGCCGGGTTCTTGGTCAAAAAAGCGGGCGCCAGGTTTTCCCCCGCCCCCAGATCGACCTGCTGATATTCCATCTCGATCCCCTTCTCCGCCAGAAACATTCTGACCCGACGGGCATTGGGGGCTCGTCTCAGCTCATAAACCTTCATGTCACCTCCGTCGACGAACACACGGTGAGCCGCTGCACAGGCCATAGCAAAGCGGCACAATGTCGGTCAGTTATGACAAATATTGTGCCGCTTGAACAGCCCGCATCGAGGGTGAGATGATTAGCTGCTCAGTACCCCTGGTTGGCGCTGGCGCAGCAAAATAAGACGGGAAAGCAGCGGGAAATAGGATTCAAACTTGCTTTGCAGCACCAGGCTGCAGGCAGGATCCGCCAGTTCGGCCTCATCCAGCAGAATACCGTTGGAGACGAAATAAAAATGCGGATCCCGGACATCCGGCCCCTGTGGAGGATGTTCATACTGTCGATGCACCAACAGGGGAAGCACCGGCAATCCCAGTGCACTGCCTCCTGCTGGCCAGAGCGGAACAGGCCAGGCAGCGCCCTCTTCTTCCAGCAGCAGGATCGCCGCTTCATCCTTCGACGGTTGCCACTGCTGGGGCTGTGCCACCCGGACCTCGGTGACATAATCGCTCTCTTCGCTGGCGGCACGCAGTGCGGCCAACACACCCAGAGTCGTCGGCGACGACGGTTTCTGACTGATTAATGACAGATTCATGGCTCATATCCCTATGCTCACCACAGCCTGTTATCCGGCTGTCGCGATAAGACTAGTTGATTACAGGTCTTTATTGGAGCCGTCAGATCTGTCAGTCACCACCCTGACCGAATGAGGGCATAGCAGTTGCTATTCCCGAATATCTTGGTAAGATGTCGCGTCCTTTTATCCCCCGTTCTTTAACATCCAGTGGTGAACCTATGCATCCGATGCTGAATATCGCCGTGCGCGCTGCGCGCAACGCCGGTCAAGTAGTAGTAAAAGCCTTTTCTCAACCCGAGAACATCGAGGTTATCCAGAAAGGCAGCAATGACTTCGTGACCAACGTTGACCGTGACGCCGAAGCGGCCATCATTCACACCATCAAAAAATCTTACCCGGAACACAGCATCGTTGCTGAAGAGTCTGGCGAGATTGCCGGTACCAATCCGGACTACCAATGGATCATCGACCCACTGGATGGCACGACCAACCTGGTCAAAGGCGTTCCGCACTTTGCCGTTTCCATCGCTCTGCGCGTCAAGGGCAAGACCGAACAAGCCGTTGTCTACGATCCCATCCGTGACGAGCTGTTCACTGCCACCCGCGGCAGCGGCGCCCAACTGAACGGCTACCGCATCCGTGTCGGCAAGGCCAAAGAGCTCTCCGGCACTATCCTGGCCACCGGGTTCCCGTTCAAGCAGAAGCACCACATCGAACCCTATCTGAAGATGTTCCAGAGCATGTTCATCGAGTGTGCAGACATCCGTCGTGCTGGCTCCGCCGCGCTGGATCTCGCCTATGTTGCCGCTGGCCGCGTCGACGGTTTCTGGGAAATCGGCCTGAAACCCTGGGACACCGCCGCCGGTGAGCTGCTGGCCAAAGAAGCCGGCGCCATCGTCACCGACTTCGTCGGTGGTCACAACTACGAAAACTCCGGCAACATCGTGGTGGCCAACCCCCGCGTGCTGAAAGAGATGCTCGGCAAGATCCGCGAAAACCTGCCGGAATCCCTGGCCAAGTAATCCCGGATACCCGTGAAAAAAATGCCAGTCGGTTCGCCGACTGGCATTTTTTATTCCTGACTTCAGCGAAAATCCCGCCCCTCTCGATGACTCAACAGGATCAGATAGTGCCGTTGCGTCCCATGTTGATCACCACCCGGCGGTTCTTGGCTCGGCCAGCGTCCGTTTCGTTGGAGGCCACGTGATGTTTCTCACCGTGCCCTTCCACCGAGATCTTGCCCTCCTCGATGCCGAGATCCACAAACACCTGCTTGATGGCATCCGCCCGCTTCTCGGAGAGCTTCTGGTTTGGCCAGCGGCCGCCATAGCTGTCGCTGTAGGCGTCGATCACCACCACATCGATGCTCTTGTCTGCCTTCACATAGTCACCGATCATCGCCAGCCGCCGCTTGGAGGCCGGTGACAACTGATCGCTGTTCTTGTCATAGGAGAGCACGCTGAAGGCGATGTCGTTGAAGCTGTAGGGCAGCAAGCCACTCAGGCAGTCCATGAACGCCTGGTACTTGACCCTGAAATTGATCGACGAGAGCGATACCCGCACCGGCCTGTCCTGACGATACCAGTCGCGATACTGGAAAGTCGGCATACGTCCTCCTTCCAGCTCGTCCAGCATGGTCCAGGCGGTCTGCCCCGCCACCAGGCCGTCAAATTGCTGATAGAACTGCAACTGGCTGATCTGTCGCCCGGCCACCCCGGGACGCCAGCTGGGGGGCATGATCCCGAGGCTCACTGTCTGGGTACGCGCCTGGGGTCGCTGCCCCTTGAGCTCGAAATCCAGATTGATCTTGCGCCCGGCCCGGCTGACAAAGGCCCCGGTTCCCCAGCGGGGAATAGGATGCTCCAGCCTGCACTCCACCTGGGTATCAGAGGTCAGGCGCCAGACGGATTGATCCAGACCGGCGCCAAATTCGGTCACGCCCGCCTGCAACTGCATACTCACTGATATGCTGATCAACCCCAACACCCAAGCATTCAACGGCTTGTCCTCCACACTATCTCGAATTATCTATCGGCAGCGGCAGGACAAGCTTTAGGTCAAAACGCTCAGTGGGGGGAAGAAGGGGCCATCAGCTTGAAGCTGGCGATGCGTCCCGCCAGATCCCGGGCCAGGGCATCCAGTTCGGCACTGTGTTGTTGCAGGGTATGGGAGTGCTGGCGATGGGCCTCATACACGTCACGGATGGTCATCACGTTTTGCTGGATGTCGTCGGTCACGTAACGCTGCTCCTCGGTGGCGGTGGCCACCTGGGCCGTCATGTCGCTCACCTTGCGCACCTCGTTGACGATGTCGGTCAGCTCGCTCCCCGCCCGTTTGGCCTCCGTCACGCTAAGGCCGGCCTGTTCGGTGCCCGTGTGCATGGCAGCCACCGCCTCGTTGGCCCCCTGGCGCAAGCGGCCCAGCATCCGCTCTATGTCATCCGCCGCCTGCTGGGTACGGGAGGCAAGCGATCTCACCTCGTCGGCCACCACTGCAAAGCCGCGCCCGGATTCACCGGCACGGGCCGCCTCGATGGCGGCATTGAGGGCCAGCAGGTTGGTTCTGTCCGAGATCTGCTTGATGAGGCTCAAGGCCTCCCCCACCGACTCGGTATCACGATGCAGGCTGTCCACCAGGTGCCGGGTATCCACCAGCGTGCCCGCGACCTGCTGGATGGTGTGGATGGTCTGATCCACCTCCTTGTCACCCTGCTTCGCCCGGCCGATGGCCTGCTGGGTCGCCTGGGAGGTCTGGGTGGCGTTGCGGGCAATCTCCGCGACAGTCGATGCCATCTCGGTGGCGGCAGTCGCCACCAGATCCACCTGCCCGCATCCCCTGACTACGCCGGCATTCACCTCGGCAATGACCTCGGCCGAGCTGGCGGCGCTGCGTATCAGCACGTCACAGGAGTGGCGCACAGCCAGCAGCAAACTCTCCAGGTGCCCGAGGAAATGGTTCAGATCCCGCGCCAGGGCACCCAGCTCATCCCCGGATCGCCAGTCGACCCGCACAGTCAGGTCGTTCTCCTGCACCAGGCGCTTGAAGGTCTGGTGCAGGGCCATGAAGCCCAGATGCAGATCCCGCACCACCCGCCAGCAGACGAAGGTGGTCAGGACGATGCACAGCAACACGCCAGCCGCCCCCACCAGAAGTCACTGGCACTCCCGACCCGCATCTGTTCAACCCGCTCGAAGAGCTGCTGATAGAGGCTGTCTTCTATCTCCTTGAGCAGGCCTATCTTGTCGGTACTCAAGGCAAACCAGGCCTCCGCATCGACACCAAAACTGCCGCTTGCCGCCTTGTCCAGGGCCAGTTTCTCCATGGCGGCCACCTTGGCCACCACGGGTGAGGCGAGGCTGTCGTTCAGCAACTGACGCTGGGCTGGACTCGCCACCGCCTGGAAACGTTCGAGATAAGTGTTCTGGGCCGCCAGCAGGGAGATGAACTGCTGCAACAGCGCAGGCGTGAAGCTGTCACGGCCAAAGACGTTGCTGAGCGTCGCCCGCTCCAGCCCCGCACGCTCCTTGCTCTGCAGGAAGGCGGCGTAGGCATTGGTCTGCAGGGCGATGGTGGCATCCATGCTGTCGACGCTTATCTTGTCCACTACCGCCAGCAAGGCGGTCACGAGGCGGGTATAGAAGCCGACCTGTTCCGCCACCTCGACCCCCAGGGCGCTGACCCGCTCACGCATGGCGGTGAGTCCCGCCACTCCCTGCTGCACCTCCGTCAGAGCCAGCAAGGCAGGATCCTGATGAAAACGCTGCAACAGGCTGTCCACCACCTTGCGCTGGGCAGGCAGCGCATCGCGAAACTTGTTGCCGCCAGAGCCGAGGAAGCCGGCCGACATGCCGCGCTCCCGTTGCAGCTCATGGGCCAGCTGCGCCGCCTCCTTCACCACCGCCAGCGCGACCAGGGCGCCGCTCATCTCCTGTTCGACCCGATAACGTTCGTAGACGTACCGGCCGGAGAAAAACAGCAGGGCCAACAGCGGCAGACAGACCACCAACATCATCTTGTGTGCCAATCCCAGCTTCTTCATCGTCCTCTCCCTCCATGGTTGACGTCGCCAATTATAAGCACAGGTGTTTCAAAATGGCCCTCTTGCCGTCCCATGGCGGCAGATAAGGGACAAGGGCACGCTTTTTTGCCATAATGCCGCCTCCTTTCACGCCGACCGAGATACCATGACCGACGCCGTTCACACCCTCAAGGGCCGTTTTCGCGGCTTTTACCCCGTCGTCATCGATGTTGAAACCGCCGGATTCAATGCCAAGACCGATGCCCTGCTGGAAATAGCCGCCCACACCCTCAAGATGGATGAGCAGGGCTGGCTCGTCCCTGACCAGATCTTCCATTTTCATGTCCAGCCCTTTGAGGGCGCCAATCTGGAGAAAGCGGCGCTGGAGTTCACCGGCATCGACCCCTTCAACCCGCTGCGGGGCGCGGTGGACGAGAAGGAAGCACTCACCGAGATCTTCAAGGGGGTGCGCAAGGGCATGAAGGAGCAGGATTGTGGTCGCGCCATCATAGTGGCCCACAACGCCACCTTCGACCACGGCTTCGTGATGGCCGCCGCCGAGCGGGCCGGCCTCAAGCGCAATCCGTTCCACCCCTTCGCCACCTTCGACACCGCCGCCCTCTCGGGTCTTGCCCTGGGGCAGACGGTGCTGGCCAAGGCCTGTCAGAGCGCCAATATCCCCTTTGACAACAAAGAGGCCCACTCGGCCCTCTACGACACCGAGCGCACCACAGAGCTCTTCTGCCACATCGTCAATCGCTGGAAGAGCCTGGGAGGCTGGCCTCTGGCCAACCCGGATGAAACGACGGACACCGAAGACGAGGGCTGAACACTCCCAGCCCCTGCCCAGACAGGCTGCCCATGGCAGCCTGTCTGCATGAGGGGACCTGTCTGGGCAACGAAGAAGGGCCATTTTCCCGGTTCCCGTTCACCTCCAGCAGAAGATGCGTCCCTTGGCCGGGATCCGCCGATTTTTTTCTCGACATTTAGCCTGTTTTTCGCAAACTAGCTGGCTTTCACACGACTGACAGCAACACAATCCATAAGGAAATCAAATGAATCCTGTTGTTATCGCGGTGGCGCTGATGCTGGTGCTCAGCCTGCTGCGGATCAATGTGGTGGTCTCCCTCGCCATCGGTGCCATCGTGGGTGGCCTGCTCGGCGGACTCTCCCTCGAGCAGACCCTCAGCACCTTCACCGGCGGCCTGGGCGGCGGTGCAGAAATCGCCCTCTCCTACGCCATGCTGGGGGCTTTCGCGGTAGCCATCTCCCGCTCCGGCATCACGGATCTGCTGGCCCGCAAGGTCATCAACCAGCTCGGCAAGGATGCTAGCAGCACCCGCATTCTCTGGGTCAAGAGCCTGCTGCTCACCTCGGTGCTCGCGGTCTCCGTCTCCTCCCAGAACCTGATCCCGGTGCACATCGCCTTCATTCCCATCCTGATCCCGCCGCTGCTGCATGTCATGGCCCAGATGCAGATCGACCGCCGTCAGGTGGCCTGCGTCATCACCTTCGGCCTGACCGCTACCTACATGCTGCTGCCGGTCGGCTTTGGCGGTATCTTCCTGAACAACATCCTGGCCAAGAATCTCGTCGACAACGGCGTACCGGTGGAATTCAGCCAACTGCCCCTGGCGATGGCCATCCCGGTATTCGGCATGTTCCTCGGCCTGCTCATCGCCGTCTTCTTCAGCTACCGCAAGCCGCGTCAGTATGATCTGGAGCAGATCCTGGCCGCCGAACCCGAGACGGTCGAGCTCAATCTCAACCACATCTGGGTAGCCCTGCTGGCCATCGCCGTGGCACTCGGCCTGCAACTGATGACCAACAGCATCGTGCTGGGGGCGCTCGCAGGCTTCATCATCTTCACCTGCGGTGGCGTCATCAAATTCCGCGAGAGCCAGGATGCCTTCACCCAGGGTGTGCGCATGATGTCCCTCATCGGCTTCATCATGATCTCCGCAGCAGGCTTCGCCGCCGTCATGAAGGAGACCCACGGGGTGGAGAGTCTGGTGCAGTCCGTCTCCAGCATGATGGCAGGTCACAAGGGATTGGCGGCCTTCCTGATGCTGCTGGTGGGCCTGCTTATCACCATGGGGATCGGCTCCTCCTTCTCCACCGTGCCCATCATCGCCACCATCTATGTGCCCCTGTGCATCCACCTCGGCTTCTCGCCCATGGCGACCATCGCCCTGGTGGGCACCGCGGGCGCGCTGGGGGACGCGGGTTCCCCCGCCTCCGACTCGACGCTCGGCCCCACATCGGGCCTCAATGCCGACGGTCAGCACGACCACATCTGGGACAGCGTGGTGCCAACCTTCATCCACTACAACATCCCCCTGGTGATCTTCGGCTGGATTGCCGCCATGGTGCTCTGAGTCCATCCCGAGCAGACAGACAAAAGGCGACCCCGGGGTCGCCTTTCTTGTCTTGCACATGCCTCAGATGGCCGGTTGCAGTCCCCGCCTGCCGGCCAGGGCACAGAGACAGGCCACCAGGGCCAACCCCATGCCGGCTGCTCCCACCCCGAGCCAGTGACCCTGTTGCCAGACCAGCATCCCCAGGCTGGAGCCGAGGGTTCCCCCCAGGAACATGCCGGTCATGAAGAGGGTATTGATGCGCCCCCTGGCTTCAGGTCTCAGACCATAGATGCGCTGCTGATGGGCGATGAGTGCGCTCTGCACTCCGAGATCCAGCAAGATGACCCCGCACGCCAGCCCGGCCAGAGAGAGCCACAGCTCGAAGCAGATCCAGGCAAGCACCACCAGCACAGCACCGGCCAATACCACTGGTCTGGCCCCCAACCGATCCGCCATCCGGCCTGCCAGAGGGGCCGCCACCACCCCAGCCACCCCGATGACGCCGAAGAGACCCACCATGTCGGCCCCCAACCCATAGGCAGGTTCGGCCAGGTAGAACGCCAGCACGGTCCAGAAGGCGCTGAAGGAGGCAAACAGCAAGGCCTGGGTCAGGGTCGCGCGGCGCAAGGCGGGCTCCTCGCGCCACAGACCGACCAGAGAGTGAAGCAGACGGCCATAACCGAGGGGAGAGCGCGGCAATCCGGACGGTATCATCCTGGCCATCAGCAGGGCCCCCGACAGGGCCAGGGGAATGGCCAGCCAGAACATGGCGCGCCAACTGCCATAGGCGGTGACCAGGCCGGCGACGGTGCGGCTGAGCAGTATCCCGGCCAGCAGGCCGCTCATCACGCTGCCGACCACGGCACCACGGCGGGCGGGATCTGCCAGGGTCGCCGCCACCGGAACTATCTGCTGGGCAGCCGTGGCCCCGATGCCGAGCAGGACGGAGGCCAGCATCAAGGTGGTGGCACTCGTGGCCGTGGCCGCCAGCAGGGAAGCCAGCGCGATCAGTGCAAACTGCCCCGGAATGAGCCAGCGGCGCTCGACCACATCGCCAAGCGGCACCAGCAAAAGCAGACCCATGGCATAGCCAAGCTGGGTCAGCATGGCGATCAATGGCATGCCCGAGTGCCCGGGAAAGTCCTGCGCCATCACCGCCAGCATGGGCTGGTTGTAGTAGATGTTGGCAACTGCCAGGCCGCATGACAGGGCCATGGCGAAGAGCAGGGAGGGGCCGGGGGTTGCGGCCCCTCCGGCAGAAGGCGATGTACTCATGATCTTCTCCTCGTGGTAGAAGGGCTCCCGCCAGGATACGGGCCCCATGCGCACAGCCTACCCGGGGAGCGTCGCCACCAGTAGAGCGGTGGGGACCATAACAGTTATTCCGCTGGCGTATGCCCCACGCCGGGCAGGCCGGTCACGAATGCCAGAAAGGCGCTCGCCTTGGCACCAGGCTGGCGACCTGCCGGGAGCAGGGTCCAGAGCTCCTGCATGGGCAGTTGCCACTCGGGCAGCACCGCCACCACCTCGCCGCGGGCAAGCTCGGGGGCAAACATCCACTCCGAGGCGATACCGAGCCCCAGTCCAGCCAGCACGGCGGCGCGCATGCCTTCGGCCGCCGAGACCACCAGCCTGCCTTCTCCGGAAACCACCCTCTCCTCGACGCCACGGCGAAATCGCCACTGCTGCCCCATTCCGGGCCGTGGACTGTAAAGCACCAGGTCATGCTGTTGCAGGGCCTGAGGGGTCTCAGGCTCTCCTTTGGCGGCCAGATAGGCCGGCGTCGCCAGCACCCGCATGTCGCTTCGAGCGAGACAGCGGGCGACCAGCGACGAGCCGGCCTGTTTGCCGATCCGCAGAGCCACCTCGATGCCCGCCGAAATGAGATCCACATTGCCGTCATCCAGCAGGATCTCCAGATCCAGTCCCGGGTGAGCCGCCAGAAAACCGGCAAGATGGGGAATGATATGCAGGCGGGCGAAGGTGACGGGAGCGCTCACCCGCAGACGCCCGCTCAGGCCCGCCCGGCATTGCTGCACCATGGCATCGGCCTCGTGGACCTGGGCCAGGATCTCTCTCGCCCGCAGATAGTAGGCCTCTCCGGCCTCGGTGGGCGCCAGCCCCCGGGTCGAACGCAGCAACAGGCGGCTGCCAAGGTGCGCCTCAAGCTGGGCAATCAATCTGGAAACCGTGGGTTGCCCCATCCCCAGTCGGCGGGCCACCGCCGAAAACGAGCCGGTCTCCACCGCCAGCACGAACACCTCCATCACCCCCAAGCGATCCATTTATGGCTCCTCTGCCCTGTGGCACTGTTCGTGGCACAAGGTAGCACCGGGCCTGCCCTCTCGCACCCTCGTTCTGGCTGGAGGCACAAGAAAACCGCGTCAAGGGCGGTCCTGCCATGGAAGAAAGGTGTCGGGATGAAATATCAACCAGGAACGATCGAACAGAGGGACTCGAAGACAAGGCTACAGGGGCTCGATTGCCCCAAGGCTACCCCAGTGCCACTTCCTGAATGGCGGCGCTGTGGGCGAAATAGCGGTGACAGAACTGCATGAACTCCGGCAGCGGCAAGGGACGCGAGTAGAAATAACCCTGGATCTCATCCACCCCTATGGTGAGCACCGCCTTGAGCTCATCGCTGTTTTCCACCCCTTCTGCCACGACACGCACCCCCAACTGATGAGAGAGGGTGGTGATGGTCTCGACGAACAGCGCCTGACGGGGATCCTTGTCGATGGCGGTGATGAAGGAGCGGTCGATCTTGAGCTTGTCGAAAGAGAGTTCACGCAGGTAAGAGAGCGAGGACCAGCCGGTCCCGAAGTCATCGAGGGCCACCCGCACCCCTATCTGGCGCAGGGAGTGAATGATCTGCTTGCTGAGGGCGATGTCATCGAGGGCGATGGTTTCGGTCAGCTCCACTATCAACTGGTGCAGCCCCAACGGCCCATCTTCCATCTTCTCTTCAATCTCCCTGGCCAACCCCATGTTGAACATGGAGTTGGAGAGGTTGATGGAGATCTCGAGCGGTGCTAGCACCTCCTCCGGGAAGCCGGACAGATCGAGCTGCATGCGCCGGATGATCCAGCCCCCGAGCGCCTCGCCCAACCCGTTCTCTTCTGCCAGCGAGATGATGTCGAGGGGGGCAATAAAGCCATATTCCGGATGATGCCAGCGGATCAGCGCCTCGGCCCCCAGCCTCACTACACTCTGGCCGCGCACGATGGGCTGATAGTAAAGGGCCAGTTGCGGGCATTGCGGGCAGTGGATAAGCTCCCGCAGCTCGGTCGACAGCCGGCGTTTGCGCTGATAGTGCTGATACATGCTGCTGGAGAAGAGCACATTGTCATTCAGCCGTTTGCGCTTGGCGCTGTCGAGGGCGATATCGGCAAACAACAGCATCTCTTCCGGTGAATGATCCGGTTTCACGTACTGGCTGGTGCCCATGAAGACCCGCACCCGGTGCGCCGGATCGGCGGCAAACACCAGATCCGCCAGCTCGCTGCGCAGTTGCTCCAGAAACGGGAAGCGCAGATAGGTGGGCATGGTGCCGGTGATGATGAGGGTGAACTCGTCACTGCCGGTTCGGGCAACGAAGATCCCCTGGCCAGAGGCGGCCTTGATCCGCGCCGCAAGCCGTTTGAGCAAGGCGTCCCCCACTTCGTAACCCAGACTGTTATTGACCTCCCTGAAATGCCCCAGATCCATGAGGCAGACGGTGATGCTGCTGCGCCGCCCGGGGTGGCTGGTCCACTGCTGGAGGTGCTTGATGAGCGCCGCCCGGTTAGGGAGACGGGTGAGAGGGTCGTTCCACGCCAGAAAATGCTGGCGACGCACTTCGCGAAACAGCACCATCAACATCACCATAGTCGCCAGCATCAGAAACCCCAGGATGAAGAAGTTCTGGGTTCTCGACTCGTTGAGCAGCTCACGCTGGGCGATGGCAGAAGGCCCGGTAAAGTTTTTCACCATCACGTCCCGCACCCCGCGCATCTCGTCATCGAGTGCGGCCGTGAACATCTTGAGTGCGGGGGAATCCGGCTCCCCTTGCACCACATCCTGCTCATAGCGTTCGAAGAGGGCGAGGATCTTGCCGACCGCCTTGTCCGCACCGAATCGGGCCCTGACCGACTTTGCCTCCTTCCCGTGCAGGAAGACATCGAGCCGGTTCCAGGCAATGTCAAAGCGTTTGTTCATCTCCTCCCGGCTGACGGCACCGGCACGATAGAGCTTCAAACCCTCTTCGAAGGCGTGGATCTCCAGCTCGAGCTGGGCCAGTGCCCAGGCGGAGAGCTGGGTGTAGCGCGTCACCTCATTGAACGCGCGGTCATAGTTCCAGACCGACCAGAGGGTCACCCCCAAAAAGGTGGTCACCATCAGGATCAGGCTCAAGAACTTGCTGCTCAGCATCTTATTTGCTCTCCAGCGCCGTCAGCTGCCACACCATCCGGCTGTGATAGATCTCCTTGTTGAGTTCGGGATGGTCGGTGAGGGGATAAATGACCCAGAGCGGCCCCTTGTTGCGCAGGGTCAGAGCCTTGCCATCCTGCTTCTCGGCCACCAGCACCGGGTACTTCTCCCCGTCTTCCAGCGGCAGTGCGGCCCAGTATTCATTGACCGCGAGGGCCTTGACCTCCTGGCTCTTGAGACCGTAGATCCTGACCAGGTCCCGCAGCAACACCCCGCGATAGAGGTGCTCCCCCTCGGTCCAGGGCGTCCCCGTCTTAACTTCCGTCTGCGGCAAGGCCTCAAACTCGGCACGGGTCAGCACCACCTCCCCCTTGCCATTGCAGCACCCCGCCCCCGCAATTCTGAAGAAGGGCTCCTCCGCCAACACCATACCCGACACGAGCCATCCAGATATCAGCAACACCTTGCCAAGCCACTTGCCCATCACGCCCCCCCCTGTCATACGGTTTATTTATTCATCTCACTCTGCTGACTCATATGCAAACAACAGAATGCACCTTCAGACCAAAGTCGCAGTCGTTTGCAACCAGCAACGATTGTGCGTCTTCCAAAAGTATCCAATCGCTTCCCAAAGAATGACACCAGGCGCCACCCCCAGGCAAATGGATTGCACCATTTTTCTTTCACTGGCTCCTCATCAAACCGGATGCCCACCACGGCCGGAAAAAGGTGACAATCTTCGCTACGCATCTGAAAAACAGACACAAAAAGGGCCACTCCATGGAGCGGCCTTCTCATCAGTGCAGTCAGGGTTTAGCTGTCGCGGCGCTTGTTGCCACCGAATTTGCGACCCTTGTCGAAACCGCCTTCACGGCGATCCTTGTTGAAGGGACGGTCACCCTGGGGACGGCGATCCTTGTTGAAAGGACGGTCGCCACGGAACGGACGATCACCACGGGGCGGACGGGGAGCAGTGTTGCCACCGGCCGGCACTTCGGTGTAACGGGTGATCTGCAGCGGACGCTGGCAGACACGGGCCTTCTTGATCACTTCCAGCACCTCGGCGCTCATGCCCTTGGGCAGATCGACGGTGGAGAAGTCATCGGCGATGTCGATGTTGCCGATGAAGCGGCTCTCGATGTTCGCTTCGTTGGCGATGGCACCCACGATCTGGCCCGGCTTGACGCCGTGATGGGCACCCACGTCGACGCGGTAGCGCTCCATCTCCACGTCCGGGTTGTCTTTCAGTGGACGCGGCTCCAGGGACGGCATGCGACGGGCCGGACGATCGCCACGGTCACCGAAGTCACGACCGCCACGGTCGTTGAACTCACGACGCTCGAAGCCACCGCGATCGTTGCCGGCGTTGAACACCGGATCCGGAATGGAGTCATCCAGCAGCAGCGGTTGGTCGCCCTGTACCAGCTTGGCCAGTGCAGCAGCCAGCTCCAGCGGATCGGCAGAATCTTCTTCGATCAGCTCGTTCACCAGGTTGTGGTAGATCTCGAGCTCTTCACCCATCATGGTTTCGCGGATGCGCTCCTTGAACTTGGCCAGACGGTGCTGGTTGATGTCCTCGGTGCTCGGCATCTTCATCGGCTCGATGGCCTGACGGGTTGCGTGCTCGATGGCGCGCAGCATGCGACGCTCGCGCGGTGCCACGAACAGGATGGCTTCACCCTTGCGACCAGCACGGCCGGTACGGCCGATACGGTGAACATAGGATTCGGTGTCGTAGGGGATGTCGTAGTTCACCACGTGGGTGATGCGCTCAACGTCCAGACCGCGGGCGACCACGTCGGTGGCGATCAGAATGTCCAGCTGGCCCTGACGCAGCTTGTCGACGGTACGCTCACGCAGCTTCTGCGGGATGTCACCGTGCAGCGCTTCACAGGCGTGACCACGGGCAGCCAGCTTGCCTGCCAGCTCTTCGGCGGCGTTCTTGGTACGCACGAACACCAGCAGGGCTTCGTAGGATTCCACTTCCAGCAGACGGGTCATGGCGTCCAGCTTGTGCAGACCGGTCACCTGCCAGTAACGCTGGCGAATGGTGGTTGCGGTCGCGGTCTTGGAAGCGATCTTGATCTCTTTGGGCTGCTTCAGGTGCTTCTGGGCAACACGACGGATCTGCTCCGGCATGGTGGCAGAGAACAGGGCAACCTGACGACCGGCCGGGCACTGATCCATGATCCAGTCCACGTCGTCGATGAAGCCCATGCGCAGCATTTCGTCCGCTTCGTCCAGCACCAGGGCTTTCAGACCGGAGAGGTCCAGGTTCTTGCGACGGATCAGGTCCATCACGCGGCCCGGGGTACCCACGACAACCTGAGCACCGCGGCGCAGGGCGCGGGTCTGGGTTTCGTAGGAAGCGCCGCCGTAGATGGGCAGCACGTGGAAATCGGGCATGTGGTGGGCATAGCGTTGGCACGCCTCTGCCACCTGCAGGGCCAGCTCGCGGGTCGGGGCCAGCACCAGGATCTGGGTGTTGCGGTTACCAGCTTCCAGACGAGACAACAGAGGCAAGGCAAAAGCAGCGGTCTTCCCTGTACCGGTTTGTGCCTGCCCCAGCAGATCGTGTCCCGCCATCAGGTGGGGAATTGCTGCGGCCTGGATGGGAGACGGACGCTCATAGCCCACGTCCTGCAGCGCTTTCAATACAGGCGCGGCCAGTCCAAGCTCACTAAAAAGGGGCAGTTGTTCGGTATCAGACATAGATTCTTCCAGATTAAGGCAGGCGGCTAACACCGCGGAATAGCAAAAAGGCGGCGATTATAGCGCCACTTTGTTCTGCTGTCTTGAAAAATGTGATAGGTGTCTCAAGACGTTGGCAATTATAGAGGGATCTCGCGACTATGGCTTGCTTATTTTTCACTCATGATGCGTTATTGCGGATCACGCTTCGCCAGAGTCCTTGTCCCGCTTGTGCTTGAGCACCGCCATGGTCAATCGGCTGGTGCACAATAAACGACCACGTTCATCGCGAATTTCGATCTGCCACACCTGAGTCGTGGTCCCCAGATGCAGCGGGCTGCAGCGCCCCGTCACCACCCCTTCCCGCTTGGCCCTCAGGTGGTTGGCATTGACCTCCAGCCCCACACAGTAACTCTCCTCCCCGACCGCCATGTTGGCCGCAAGCGATCCCAGCGTTTCCGCCAGCACCACGGAGGCGCCTCCGTGCAGCATGCCGAGTGGTTGATGGGTGCGGTGATCCACCGGCATGGTGGCCTCCAGCCAGTCGGGGCCAAAGGCGCTGTAGACGATGTCGAGGTGGGCCATCAGGGTGTTGCGGGAGCTGGCGTTGAGCCCCTCCAGGCTCATGGGTTTGCGCCAGATGGGGCTGCTTTCTTGACTCATGGTGAGCGGACTCCTTGCGTGATCAACGGGTTATCGCTGCGCTGTAGCGGCAAACCAGCAGTGTCGGCGAAAAAGGCGCAAAAAAAAAGATGCCCACGCCGGGGCATCTTGCATCGAGGTTTGCCCTCACCAGGGATAGGTCACCCCTGGCCACTCGGCCCAGGGGCCGTCCCGCCCCGGCAGGCGCGGCTCGGACCAGCGCCATACCTTGCCGAGCCAGGCGCGCAGTTCGGCTTCGAGTTCGCTGTCAGTGAGCGGCGCCTCGACCACCTTCCAGAAGAAGAGCTCCACCTGCACCTCCGGCAGTACCGACGGATAGAGGTAGACACCGCCCCAGAAGCGGGGCTCCCTGTTCGGGCTCCAGAGGCCATAGGCAAAGGAGCGCTTGGCCAGAAACTCGGAGTGCTGCCACTCCAAGTCGGCCTCGTGCTGACTCAGGCTGAAATTGGCGGAGGGCCACACATCATCCGGGCGAAACAGCTGATGGAGCTGATCCCGCTCGCGCAGGATGGCAACAAACTCCACCACGGCCTGGGACGGCGTGGTGGGGAGCAACAGAAAATGCGGGTGCCGATAGGCCTTTGGCACCCGGAATCCCTTGGGAAAGTGGAGCATCAGAGCAGTTCCAGCAGGGCCTGCAGCGGATGCTTGAGCTTCTCCCCCTCCATCCGCTTGACCTGGCTGCGGCACGAATAACCGGTGGCCAGACAACGGGCTTGCGGCAGGCGAGCCAGGGGCTCGGCCCAGCTCAGACCGTAGATCCCCTTGGAGTTCTCCACCTGTTTGGCGTCGTGACCATAGGTGCCCGCCATGCCGCAGCAACCCACCGACACCGGCTGCAAATGTGCACCGAAGCGGCCGAACAGGGTGCTCCAATCACCGTGGGTGGTGGGCTTGGCGGTCTTCTCGGTGCAGTGGGCAAACAGATACCAGGGGTCGGTGCCAACCTCTTCCCGCAGCGGCAGCGCCTCGGCAGGCAGGGAGAGCAGCCACTCCTGGGGCAGCAGCACCTGGAAATCGCCGCGGGCGGGGCCGAGCGCCTTCACGTACTCGTCCCGGTAGCAGAGCACCAGAGAGGGGTCGACCCCCACCATGGGGATGCCGAGGACCGCCACCTTGTTGAGGAACTGGGCGCTGCTGGCAGCAGTGCGGGCGAAGGCGCGCAGGAATCCCTTCACGTGCTGAGGCTTGCCATTGGGTTTGAACGGCAGCAGGTAGGGCTGATAACCCAGCTTGCTGGCCAGCTTCACCAGGTCACGCACCACGGGGGCGTCGTAGTAGCTGGTGAAGGGATCCTGCACGATGAGCACCACTTTTTGGCGCTGCTCGGGGCTCATGGCCTCGAGGCCCGGCAGATCGAAATAGCGGGCGCGGTGATCCCGCAGCTCCTCGGCCAGGGTCGGCACGGAGAGCAGCGGCACATCCACCATGCCGATGCTCTTCTCGGTCGCCTTCTGGGCCCACTCTTTTTCGAGGAAGAAGTTGACCAGCTTGGGGGCCTTGGCCAGCAGGGGCGCATAGCTCTCTACCGTGCCCACGAAGTAATCCTTGGGGCCGCGCAGATATCGGCTGTGATAGAGCTGCATGAAGCGGGCGCGGAAGGTGGGCACATCCACCTTGATGGGGCACTGGCTGGTGCATGCCTTGCACGCAAGGCACCCCTCCATCGCCTCCATCACCTCGTGGGAGAAGTCATACTCGCCCCGGGCGCGGGCCACCGTATTGCGGAACTTGTCGACGATCTGCTTGAAGCGCAGACCCCCGCTTTGCAGCGCCACCTCTTCGGCAAGGGGATCGAAGCCCTGCTCCGACAACTGGCGCAGCCATTCACGCATCAGGCCAGCCCGCCCCTTGGGGGAGTGACGGCGGTCGCGGCTGATCTTGACCGAGGGGCACATGGGGGAGTCGGTCTCGAAGGTGAAACACAGACCGTTGCCGTTGCAATCGAGGGCCCGTGTATAGCTCTCGCGCACGGCAATCGGGATCTGGCGGTCGAACTTGCCGCGCTTGGGCCCGTCCACCGAGACAAGCGAAGCGCCGCTGCCATAAGGCATGCAGATCTTGCCCGGGTTGATGCGGTTGGCCGGGTCGAACGCCCCCTTGACCCGTTGCAGCTCTTCCCACAGCTCGCCGAAGAAGGCGGGGCTGTATTCGGAGCGAAAGCCCTTGCCATGCTCCCCCCACATCAGGCCGCCGTATTTGGCGGTGAGCGCCACCACCTGATCGGAGATGCGCCGCAGCAGCACCTCCTGCTCGGGATCGCACAAGTCCAGCGCCGGGCGCACGTGCAGCACCCCGGCATCGACGTGGCCGAACATGCCGTAGTCAAGGCCGTGAGCGTCCAGCAGGGCACGAAACTCCATGATGAAGTCCGCCAGGGATTCCGGCGGCACGGCGGTGTCTTCGGTGAAGGCCACCGGCTTCTTGCGCCCCTCGGCATTGCCGAGCAGCCCCACCGACTTCTTGCGCATGCCATAGATGGTCTCGATGCTCGGCAGGTGGTCGCACACCTGATAGCCAATGACCCCGGCTTCACCACGCGCCAGCAGGCCGTCGATGCGCCGGCACAGCTCCGCCACCTTGGCCTTGTGCTCATTCTCGTCGGTGTCGGCAAACTCGACGATGTTGAGCCCCTGCAGATCCTTGCCGGGCACATCCTGGATGAGATCCTTCACCGAGTGCCAGATGATGTCGGCGCGAGCCAGTCCCAACACCCGGGAGTCCACCGTCTCCACCGACAGGGCGTGGGCCTGTACCATAAAGGGGGCATTTCTGAGCGCGGAGGGGAAGCTGTCGTACTTGACGTTGACCAAGGTGCGGTAGCGCGGGATGGGGGTGATGTTGAGGCGGGCTTCGATGATGAAGCCCAAAGAGCCTTCCGAGCCGCACAGCACCCGGCTCACATCCAGAGTGTCGGTATCGGGCTGATAGAGGTGCTTGAGATCGTAACCGGTCAGAAAGCGGTTGAGCTTGGGGAAGGTGGCCTCGATATCGGCGCGCCGCTCGCGGCCGATGCGATAGAGGGTGCGATAGATCTCCCCCTCCCGGTTCTCCAGCGCCAGCTTATCCGCCAGACGCTGGCCGGTCACCGGCTCGGTCGCCATGAGATCGCCGTTTTCCAGCACGGCCTTGAGGCCGAGCACGTGATCCGAGGTCTTGCCGTACACCAAGGAGCCCTGCCCCGAGGCATCGGTGTTGACCATGCCCCCTAAGGTGGCCCGGTTGGAGGTGGAGAGATCCGGCGAGAAGAAGTAGCCGTGGGGCTTCAAATAGGCGTTGAGCTGGTCTTTGACCACCCCGGCCTGGGCCCGTACCCAGCCCTCTTCCAGATTAATTTCCATGATCTGGTTCATATGGCGCGAGAGATCGACGATAATGCCGCCGCCCAAGGATTGGCCATTGGTGCCGGTACCGCCGCCGCGAGGGAAGAAACTCAAGGTTGCGTACTCGGGCCCCTGGGCCAGCTTGAGCATCACCGCTATGTCATCCGCACTGCGCGGATAGAGCACCGCCTGAGGTACGACCTGATAGACGCTGTTATCCGTCGCCATCGCCAACCGGCTTGCATAAGACTTTTCGATATCACCACGAAATGCTGATCGCGCCAGCAACTCAAGAAACTGCAGGGTTGTAGGTGACAAACTGTCCTGGTAATCGAGTCTCGGGATCATGAATCCTTGTTCCCATCCTTTGCTTGATGCCGGCATTCCGGCGACAACGACCGTTCGGACCTGCCTCTTTGCGGGTGTCCGAACCAGTCCGCTCACATGTGAGCGGGCAGTATATCAGCTAGAAAACCGCTTGCGCGCGCAATCTTCACCATTTGAAAGGAGGACTTTTATGGCTCACTACAGCCATGTTATCAGTACGCTTATTCGCACCGAAAAACAGGCGCTGACCCTGTCGCTGTTTGGTTGCATCACCTTTGCCATTTTCGGGATCGGCTATGGTCTGTTCGTCGGTTCCAACGCCATCATGCTGGACGGCATCTTCACCCTGTTCAGCATGGGCATGACGGGCCTTGGGCTCATCACCGCCTACCTGGTCACCCGCCCCTCCGACGCCCGTTTCCAATACGGCTACGCCCACTTCGAACCCATCGCCAACGTCATCAACGGCGCCATCATTCTGCTGCTCTGCCTCGGCGCCCTCTATGGCGGCATCACCTCCCTGCTGGCAGGAGGACGGGAGATCGATCTCGGCCACGCCCTCATCTATGCCGTCGTCTCCACCTTCTTCTGCGGCATCCTCTATCTCATCGAGGCCGACGTGGCCGAGCGGGTCAACTCCGAGCTGGTGCGGGTGGACTCCAAGGAGTGGCTGGTGGATACCCTGCTCAGCGCCACCCTGCTCATCGGCTTTCTGGTCGCCATCGGGCTCGATACCCTGGGTTACGGCCACTACAACCGCTACATAGACCCGGTGCTGGTCTCGCTGCTGGCCCTGTGTGCCACCCTCATCCCCATCAAGGTGCTCGGTCGCAACCTGCGGGAAGTGCTGAAGATTGCCCCCAAGGGGGATGTCTCCCGGCTGGTGGCCAGCGAAGTCGAAGCCCTGCGCCTGCGCCATGGGGTCGAGTGCTACAGCCACCTGGCAAAAAGCGGCCGCCGCTTCGATCTCGAGCTCAACATCCTGGTGGCCCCCGGCCAGGAGTGGCCCGTCGAACGCCAGGATGCCCTGCGCCAGGAGCTCTGGTCCCGCCTCGGCGACACCCTGGGAGACGCTTGGCTCTCGGTCTGCTTCACCCGGGAAAAACGCTGGTTGTAAGCCGCAAGGCGGGGCTTGCCTAGCAAGCTCCGCCTGTCCCTGTTGCCCTGTTGGGCGAGCGCCTCTCCCTGCGCGTCCAGACCCCCTTGCCAAATGGCGGCGAGTCGTTATCATCAGGGCTCACTTTTGACCCGAGGTTTTATTGCCCATCATGGACAATCCCCGAAGTAGCCCTTCGTCTTTTCCCATCAAAGCCTATCTGTACCTGCTCAACCAACGCCTCTGAAGCGATCGTCTCCGTCACCACGGCCACGCCGTGACCACGATTCACTGCATCTGTCTTCATTGAGGTCAATCACATGGAATTCTTGCTGGACCCGTCAATCTGGGTCGGTCTGCTTACCCTGATCATCCTGGAAATCGTTCTCGGGATAGACAACCTGGTCTTCATCGCCATCCTGGTGAAAAAACTGCCCCCCGCCCAGCGGGACAAGGCGCGCATCATCGGTCTCTCCCTCGCCCTGCTGATGCGCCTGGGACTGCTCACCATCATGTCATGGCTGGTCACCCTCACGGCTCCTCTGCTGCACATCTGGGATCACCCCTTCTCCGGTCGGGATCTCATCCTGATGGGAGGCGGACTCTTCCTGCTGTTCAAGGCCACCTCCGAGCTGCATGAGCGACTCGAGGCCAAGCCCGAGGAGCAAGGCGGCACCGACGTCTATGCCGGGTTCGGGGTGGTGATCGCCCAGATCCTGGTGCTGGATGCGGTCTTCTCCCTGGACTCCATCATCACCGCCGTCGGCATGGTGGATCACCTCGGCGTCATGATGGCGGCCGTGACCATCGCCATGGTGGTGATGGTGCTCGCCTCCAAGCCCCTGACCCGCTTCGTCAACGCCCACCCCACTGTGGTGGTGCTCTGCCTGAGCTTCCTCTTGATGATCGGCTTCAGCCTGGTGGCGGAGGGCTTCGGCTTCCACATTCCGAAGGGCTACCTCTACGCGGCCATCGGCTTCTCGGTGCTCATCGAGTTCTTCAACCAGCTCGCCCAGCGCAGTGCCCTGCGCCATGAGGCGCGCCAGCCCCTGCGCGAGCGCACCACCGCCGCCATCTTCAAGCTGATGGGGGGGAACAAACGCTCAGCCCACCCGCAGGAGGACGAAGAAGAGGCGCAGGCTCAGCCCCTGCCCCCTGGTTTCGGTGAAGAGGAGCGTTACATGGTGAGCGGCGTGCTGTCGCTGGCCGAGCGATCCATTCGCACCATCATGACCCCGCGCTCCGAGATGGAGTGGATCGACGTGAGCGACAGCGAGGACGAGATCCGCGCCCTGCTGCAACGGGCCCCCCACAGCCTGTTCCCGGTCTGTGACGGGGAGCTGGACGAGATCATCGGGGTGGTCAAGGCTCGGGATCTGCTGTTTGCCCTCAACGAGGGGCAATCCCTGGCAGCACTAGCCAGACAGAACGAGCCCGTCATCGTGCCCCAGACCATCAACGTGATCCGGCTGCTGGCGGAGCTGCGTCAGGCCAGGGGCAGCCTCATTCTGGTGGCGGACGAGTTTGGCGTCATCCAGGGGCTGGTCACCAACCACGATCTGCTGGAGGCCATCGTCGGCGAGCTGCCGGACGAGGACGAGACCCCCGATGTGGTGCGCGAGGGCGAGCATTGGCTCATCCACGGCACCACCAACATCCATCAGGTGGAGCAGGCACTGAACTGCGACGGGCTGGTGAGCGAGAGCGACGAGTACGTGACCCTGGCGGGCATGTTGCTCTCCCACTTCGGCAGCCTGCCAGACGTCGGTCAGCAGTTGCACCTCGGCCAGTTCCGCTTCGAGGTCATGGCCGTGAGCGAGCGGCGCATCGAGCGAGTACGGGTTACCCCACTCTCCCCCTGATCATCGGCGGCAATCACAGCAAGAGAGGGCCCTTGGCCCTCTTTTTTCTGGCGCGAGCCCGGCCCCTCCCGGGCCATTGCTGCGATAACGGCAATTCTCTTCTGCAATACCCCCTCTTTTTCACAATAACAATCCCCTTTAGAGTCACCTCACTCCCAAAGATTGAGGAATCCATCATGCACCACGATCCCCTGTTCTGCCCCCTTCGCCTCGGCCAGCTGCACCTTGCCAACCGCATCGTCATGCCCCCCATGACCCGCTCCCGCGCCAGCCAGCCCGGGGACGTGGCCAACGCCATGATGGCGACCTACTACGCCCAGCGTGCCGGGGCCGGCCTCATCATCAGCGAAGGCACCCAGATAGATCCCCTGGGCAAGGGCTACGCTTGGACGCCGGGCATCTACAGCGCCGAGCAGGTGGCAGGCTGGAAGCAGGTAACCAATGCCGTCCACACCGCGGGGGGCATCATGTTCGCCCAGCTCTGGCACGTGGGCCGGGTCACCCATCCTGACAACATCGGCGGCGCCCAGCCCCTCTCCTCCTCCGCCATCCAGGCCAAGGGAGTGAAGGTATTCGTCGACAACGGCAGCGATGCCCCGGGGTTTGTGGAGACCGTCACCCCGCGCGCCATGACCCAGGCCGACATCGACGCCGTGGTGGGGCAGTTTCGCCGGGCCGCCCGCAACGCCATGGAAGCGGGCTTTGACGGCATCGAGTTGCACGCCGCCAACGGCTACCTCATCAACCAGTTCCTCGACTCCGAGTCCAATACCCGCACCGACGGCTATGGCGGTTCGCTCGAAAACCGGCTGCGTTTCCTCAAAGAGGTGACCGAGGCGGTCTGTGACGAGATCGGTCCCGACCGGGTCGGGGTACGCCTTGCGCCACTCACCACCCTCAACGGTACCGTGGATGCCAACCCCCAGGAGACCTATCTGGCCGCCGCGCGCCTGCTGGGCCAGCTCGGCGTGGTCTATCTGCACGTCGCCGAAGCGGACTGGGACGACGCCCCCCTGATGGCGGAGAGCTTCAAGCAGGGGCTGCGCGACGCCTTCCCCAACACCCTCATCTACGCCGGCAAGTACGATGGGGAACGCGCCCGCGCCGCCATCGAGGCGGGCTGGGCCGACATGATTGGCTTCGGTCGCCCCTTCGTGGCCAACCCCGACTTGCCGAACCGCCTGCGCCACGGCCATCCGTTCGCCCCCCATGATCCCGCCACCCTGTTTGGCGGCGGCGAGAAAGGGCTGACGGACTACCCCGTCTATGGGGCAGAGCGGGCATAAGGCGGCTGGCGCCGAACCTCTTCCAGGGCGGGCCCTCCAACAGGGGGCTCGCCTTGTTGTCTTGCCAGTGCAACAGCAGTTCAAGGCATTGTTACGCCATGTAATTCAATCAAGGCACCCACCCCTCTCATCCAAGGAGTCACCATGACCCATACCCAGGCCTGGTGCTGGCACGCCCCCGGCGAACCGGACCAGCTCACCCTCACCCGGCAAGCGCTCCCCACCCCCGGGCCCGACGAGGTCCTCGTCGCCAACCGGATCATCGCCTTCAATCCGGTGGACTGGAAACTCATCGAACAGGGTCATCCCCACTGGCAGCCAGGACATGTGCCCGGCGTCGATGGCATGGGCACCCTGGTGGCACTGGGGGCCAACGTCACCCACCTGCGCCCCGGCACCCGGGTCGCCTATCACACCGACTTGCGCCACGGCGGCAGCTTTGCCCGCCACACCCTGGTGCCGGCTCGCGCCCTGATGCCGGTGCCCGATGCCCTGAGCGACGAGGCGGCCGCCGCGCTCCCCTGCCCCGGCCTCACCGCCTGGCAGGCACTGGCCAAGCTGCCGCACCTGCACGGGGAGGCCCTGCTCATCACGGGGGCTGGCAGCAGTGTCGGCCGCTTCGCGGTGCAACTTGCCCTTAAGCAGGGGGCCCGCGTCTTTGCCAGCGCCAGCCCGCGCCACTACCAGTGGCTCAAACAGCTAGGCGTGCAGGGGGTGGCGGACTATCGGGATCCCGACTGGCTGGCCCAGTTGCAGGCCGCCAACGGAGGTGAACCCTTCGAGGGGATCATCGATCTGGTCTCCAGCCAGCAGGCAGAAGCCTTGCTGCCTGCCCTTGGCTATTACGGCCACATGGTGACGGTGCTCGGGCGCATCGCGCGCAACCCGCTGCCCGCCTTTAGCCATTGCCACTCATTGCACGAGATTGCCCTCGGCGCCCAGCACGCCTTTGGCTCGGACAAACAGTGGAGCCGTCTGGTAGCGGCCGGTGTCGCCATGATGGCGCAGATGGCGAGCGGCGAGCTGACCCTGCCGCCGCTGGTGGTGGGCGACTTCGACGCCCTGCCTGCCCTGCTCACCCACGTCAAGCAGGAGGGACAAGGGGAAAAGTATCTGGTGCGGGTGGGTTGATACCCGCCCAACGATGGCACCAAGAGGCCCGCCAGCCATGGCGGGCCTCCTCCATTCAAGGTGTGCAAGGCGGCCTGCTCAGTGCAGGCTCACCCCGTGCAGGGCGGCATGGAGGCGAATGTCCCGGGTCAGACGCACCTTGTCCGCAAGGCTCAGCCAGCTCGCCTCCACGGCATTGAGACTGAGTCGGCACAACTGCTCCTGGCTGGCGCCAAGCCCGTCGGCCAGGGCCTGGAAGTTGGCGTTCATGTAGCCGCCGAAATAGGCGGGATCGTCGGAGTTCACGGTGACGCAGAGCCCCTGCTCCAGCAGCCTTAGCACATTGTGGTGGGCCATCTGGTCAAACACCCTGAGCCGCACGTTGGAGAGGGGGCAGACGGTGAGGGGCAGCCGTGTATCGGCAAGATAGCTCAGCAGCGCGGGATCCTCGACGCAGCGCACCCCGTGATCGATGCGTTGCACCCCGAGCTCCCGGATCGCCTGCCAGATGTAGTCCGCAGGTCCCTCCTCCCCCGCGTGGGCCACCACAGGCAACCCCAGTTCCCTGGCCCGGGCAAAGACCCGGGCAAACTTGCTGGGCGGGTTGCCCTGCTCCCCCGAATCGAGGCCGACCCCGTGCAGGCGCGCCAGGTGCGGCGTGGCCTCTGCCAGGGTGGCGAATGCCGCCTCTTCACTCAGGTGGCGCAGGAAGCTCATGATGAGCCGCCAGCTGATGCCAAAGGCTGCTTCGCCAGCCTGCAACGCCCGCTCGATGCCCCCCAGCACGGTGGCAAAAGGCACGCCGCGGGCGGTGTGGGTCTGGGGGTCGAAGAAGATCTCCACGTGCACCACGTGATCGGCAACGCAGCGCTCGAGATAGGCCCAGGTGAGGTCGAAGAAATCCTGTTCGTGGATGAGCACGCTGGCACCGAGGTAGTAGAGATCGAGGAAGGATTGCAGGCCGTCGAACTCATAGGCGGCGCGCAGGCTGTCGACATCGGGCCAGGGCAGCGCCACCCCGTTGCGCTGGCCGAGGGCGAACATCAGCTCGGGTTCGAGGGTCCCCTCGATATGCAGGTGCAGTTCCAGCTTGGGCAAGCCGGCAATAAAGTGCTCCATGATGACGGCTCCATCGTCAGACTCCGTGCGGGCACCACCGGGGCGGCGCCCTCCCTTCGCCTTCATTGTGCACCCATCTGGCCCACCGGAGGAGACTTGTCATCAAAGGGCCTTATAATGGCGGCACAAAAACCATAACCGATTGAAGAGACGAACAGAGGGATGCCCTGTCCCCGCTCTTGCGCCCTACAAGGAGAATTCATGAAGAAAAACGTCATCTGTGACATTGACGGCGTCATCCTGCACAACAACGATCTCATTCCCGGCGCCGACCGCTTCGTCCACCGCCTGCTGGAGCAGGGCAGCAAGCTCCTGTTCCTCACCAACTACCCGGCCCAGACCCAGAAAGATCTGCAAAACCGCTTCCGCTCCGCCGGAATAGAGGTGCCCGAGGAGTGCTTCTACACCTCCGCCATGGGCACCGCCGACTTTCTCAAGCGCCAGGATGGCAAGAAGGCCTATGTGATTGGCGAAGGGGCCCTGACCCACGAGCTCTATAAAGCCGGCTTCACCATCACCGACATCGACCCGGACTTCGTGGTGGTGGGAGAGACCCGCAACTACAACTGGACCATGATGCAGCAGGGCGCCAAGTTCGTGGATCAGGGGGCCCGCTTCATCGCCACCAACCCCGACACCCACGGCCCCCTGATGTACCCGGCCTGCGGCGCCCTGTGCGCTCCCATCGAGCGGATGACCGGCAAGAAGCCCTTCTATGTCGGCAAGCCGAGCGCCTGGATCATTCGCGCGGCCCTCAACCGGATGGAGGCCCACTCCGACGACACCATCATCATCGGCGACAACCTGCGCACCGACATCCTGGCTGGCTTCCAGGCCGGTCTCGAGACGGTGCTGGTGCTCTCCGGGGTGAGCAAGGTGGCGGACATCGACCGCATGCCGTTTCGACCGAACCACATCTTCGACTCCGTGGTGGACATCGACATCGTCTGATCCCGGGTGCCGCCCTTCCGGTAGCCTTCAGCCTGCACGGGCCCCCTTGGCAAAGGGGGCCCGTTTCGTTTAACGTAAGCGCAACATCGTTAAACAAACTAAACGGGAGCAGGATGCTCCTTCGCCACTCAAGGACGCACCATGAAGAGCCTGAACGACTGGATCCTGCTGGACAAGCACACTGTCTCCCCCACCCCGATGA
>NZ_PQLN01000290.1:0-521 GCF_002919855.1 Aeromonas sp. ASNIH8
CAAAGTAAGAGCGTGACCAGAGTACGGGTTTGCTGTAAGCACCCCTCAAGTCCAGAAATTCATTACGCAGTCGCCTTGATGTGACCGCCTTTAACGAGTTCACCAGCACCGATAGCTGCACTGTTGGGCCGTACTCTATCAGCATGTGAACATGATCAGCCTCTCCGTCACACTCTTTCAGTTCCGCACCAAAATCTCTGCAAACCTCTGCCGCACACTGACCGAATGAAGCGTGATGCAGATCCCCCAATATCGGCTTTCGATACTTGGTGATAAACACCAAATGTACGTGCAAAACGTAGGTCGCATGGCGTGATTTATTAATTTTAGTGAATTGCATTCTGTCACTCAATCGGGCTTAATAGATATGGCAATAATGCTACACACTGAGCGCTAAATGCAAATTCTGAAAGCCTACAAATTCCGACTCGAACCGACCGCCCAACAAGCGCAACGCCTGCGCCAGTTGGGCGGTTGTGCTCGTTATGTCTGGAATCACGGGCTGGCAGAGACAAAGCGCA
>NZ_PQLN01000291.1:0-515 GCF_002919855.1 Aeromonas sp. ASNIH8
AGATAGGCATGATAAGCGCGGTACGGTGTTCAGGATTGAGGGGTTCATCCCCCACCGTAGAGTGCGAAATGCTGTACTTATCCCGGCCTATCAGCAGCTGCAGGAAGCCCATCAGCGCGGTCCAGAAACCGGCCGATACCCAGCAGAAGAGGATGGCGAACAGCAGCAGGATGCCGCTTTGCAGAATATAAGGCAGCAGCTGCATAAACGAGACCAGCAGATCCTGGTCGAACATATCGGCCGGATTGATCAGCGCCCAGCCCTGGTAAGGAAGAATCGTCTTCATATACCAGGTGGCGACGACGGTCTGCGCGATGGTCAACAGCAGCAGGATGTAGCGGCGAATACTGCCGACGGTACGCCATTTTTCCTCGCTGGCCTGCTGCTCTTTAGAGAGGCGAGAGAGATAGCGCGGATTGGTGTCGCGGCCGCGCAGGCGATCCCAGAAACGGCCCACCGGGTTGGTGCGCCAGGGATCCGGGAACATGGAGGAGCGCGTCGCTTTGGGCCGCCCC
>NZ_PQLN01000292.1:0-512 GCF_002919855.1 Aeromonas sp. ASNIH8
GGGTCACTTCGTTCACTACAATCCCCTGGATCTGATCGATTCCGCCACCCTGAGAATGCACCGGAGCAATCTCACGCCCGCCAATACCAATGTAGCCGCGGATCACGCGTCCGTCGCGAATCAGCTTATCCATAATCTTGTTGGCGAGCTGGAACGGGATGGCGAAGCCGATCCCTTCGGGTGTTTCCCCGTCGTTGCTCTTATCAAACGAGAGGGTGTTGATGCCCATCAGTTCGCCCAGCGAATTCACCAGCGCGCCGCCGGAGTTGCCATGGTTGATGGAGGCGTCCGTCTGCAGGAAGTTCTGCCGTCCGGATGGGTTCAGGCCGATACGCCCGGTTGCGCTGATGATCCCCTGGGTAATGGTTTGTCCCAGGTTATAGGGGTTGCCAATGGCCAGCACCACGTCGCCGATATGGGGCGTCCGCTTACGGTTGATGGGGATAACGGGCAGGCCGCCCGTGGCGTTGATTTTGAGGACTGCCAGATCCGTCAGACTGTCGGAGCCCACG
>NZ_PQLN01000293.1:0-512 GCF_002919855.1 Aeromonas sp. ASNIH8
GAGGTTACGGATCGAGATAGCGGGTGCGGCCATGATGATCTACCTGCAAAAGAGAGTAATAGATCAGAACTGCCGATCGCCGTCAAGCACTGAAAATAGCAAAATCAGGTGCGGAATGACGGCTACAACACCCAGCGGCCACATCAGGGCAGGATGATGGAGGGTCAAACCCCCTACAGCATGTTCAAGAAGGGTCTGAAATTGATACCGAAGGAAGTGCGCACTAAAGTAGCGTAAACAAGACACCGGTCTGAGGCCGGTGTCAGGTGATAACTAGGGAAGGTGCGAATAAGCGGGGAAATTCTTCTCGGCTGACTCAGTCATTTCATTTTTTCAGTTTGAGCCGATCTTTTCTCCCGTAAATGCCTTGAATCAGCCTATTTAGCCGACATTCCGCACCTGATTTAGGAATAAATTTGCCGATAGCGCTCACCCAATACCTCCAAAATGATCTGCTGGTCTCCTGTTAGCTCCGTTACTTGTGGCGGAGCTTCTCCCAGTCGATATTCATG
>NZ_PQLN01000294.1:0-511 GCF_002919855.1 Aeromonas sp. ASNIH8
GCATCAATCAGCCGCTGCTCGGCCATAAGCTGAACGCCTTCAAGGCGCTCTACAACCGCATCGAGATGAAGCAGGTTGAAGCCCTGGTTGAAGCCTCGAAAGAAGAGGTGAAAGCCGCCGCCGCACCGGTAACCGGCCCGCTGGCGGACGATCCGATTCAGGAAACCATCACCTTTGACGATTTCGCGAAGGTCGATCTGCGCGTGGCGCTGATCGAAAACGCGGAATTTGTGGAGGGCTCCGATAAGCTGCTGCGCCTGACCCTCGATCTGGGCGGCGAGAAGCGCAACGTCTTCTCCGGCATCCGTTCCGCCTACCCGGACCCGCAGGCGCTGATTGGTCGCCACACGGTGATGGTGGCGAACCTTGCGCCGCGCAAAATGCGCTTCGGCATCTCTGAGGGGATGGTGATGGCCGCAGGTCCTGGCGGGAAAGATATTTTCCTGTTAAGCCCGGACAGCGGTGCGCGGCCTGGTCACCAGGTGAACTAAATAAAAAAGCCGGAGATCAA
>NZ_PQLN01000032.1:0-44958 GCF_002919855.1 Aeromonas sp. ASNIH8
GCCATCCCCACGACGAGCCACAAGACCATATCAGAAGGTAAGCGGCGTCGGCGGATAGTGGCCTTTTCAGACAAGGCGGCAGCGGCAGTAATCCATTCGTCGGGAATATGGTCGGCAAAAATGGCCAACCGAGCCAGCATGTCGCCAGATGCCTCAACAACATCGTTCAGATCGTTTGCAATAGACATAAAAAATCCGGAACCAGTGATTGGTTCCGGATTGTCCTACAGCAGAAGGATCGGTCAATGAATCCTTAACTGATCAGCATTGCAACCAGAGTGGGGGTTTTTCAGACTCGAACAGGCGCTGTTTTTGCTCGAGCGACTCCACTCTCACGCATTGAACAGGTTGTTGTCCCGTACCAGCTCCCGGGGCAGGGCATTCTTGATGCGACTCCCCACCCATTTCCCCATGCCGAGCGGGTGCCCCTGGTAACGAACGATCACTTCCCCACTCCCGGCATCCTGCTCTGGCCAGACATCTCGTCCCATCATGAATTCACGGGCATTGGCGGCATCCAGCTCGACGCATCCCTTGCTCGCCTCATGGCCGTAAGCCAGAGCCCATTCATGGGTCAATCGATATCCCTTCTTGAAGGTTTCAGCCAGCTTGATGCCGATGCGATCGAAACGCAGCTTCCCCTGTACCTGCTCGAAAGCGTGAGGGAAGAGCCAGATCTCGTCATTGCGGCCAAACAGTTGGCCATGGGGCACGATGCCAAAATGCCCTTCAATCTCCCGCAACATGGGGCCGGCCTCTTTCTCTGGCAGCGGTGAGAAGGGGAACTTGCCGAGCTTGCCAGGTTTGAACATGGTGTTGGGCACGGAGTGATGCTTGCGTAACCGGGCGACGAAAAAGCCTTCACTGTCGAAGATCTGGGGCCAAACGTGCAAGTATCCCTCCGGCGTACAGGCTTTCTCCGCTCCCGGAAAGAGATCGGCCAGCGAGTCAAAGCTGAAGGCATCACCGAACTTCTCCTGCAACGACTGACAGACGGCCTGATTCTCTTGCAGGCTCAGGGTGCAGGTGGAGTAGACCAGTACGCCGCCGGGTTTGAGGGCGTGAAAAGCGCTCTCCAGCAGGCCACGCTGCACCGCGGCGATCTCCTCGATGCTCTCGAGACTCCAGTTGCGCAGCGCGTCTTCATCTTTTCGCACCGTCCCCTCGCCGGAGCAGGGGGCGTCGAGCAGGATGGCGTCGAAGGTTTCAGGCAGCCATTGGCCAAAGACCTTGGCATCGAAATGGGTCATGCCGACGTTGGTCACACCGCAGCGCTGGATATTGGCGCTCAGCACTTTCAACCTGCTGCTGGAAAACTCGTTGGCGATCAGCATGCCGCGGTTTTCCATCAGCGCCGCGATCTGGGTAGTCTTGGAGCCAGGGGCGGCGGCCGCGTCCAGCAACATGCCATCCCCTCTGGTTTGCTCACTGGCAAAGAGCGCCATCACCGGCAACATGGAGCTCGCTTCCTGGATATAGAAGAGGCCGCACAAATGCTCGGCCGTGTTGCCAAGGGGAACGCTCTCATCGCTGCGGGTGAGCCAGAAGCCGGCTGCACACCAGGGCACGGGATCCAGCTGCCAACCAAGCGGTGCCATACGGGCGACAAACTCGGATACCGTGATCTTGAGGGTGTTGACCCGGATGCTGCGCCGCAGCGGCTGCCGGCAACTCGCCACGAATGCCTCCATGGAGAGATGGGATGGCATGAACTCCGCAATGTGACGCAGGAAGTGATCGGGGAGGTAGGTGTTGTCGTGCACGGCGCAATCTCGCTGACCCAAAATGAGGGGCGACATCTTACCACAGTGCGCGGCCCTTCTTGATGGGGGAGTCCATGAGGCCATAAAAAAACCGGCACAAGGCCGGTTTTTGACGAACAGGGGAATAACTCAGGGCAAGATGCGGGGGCTCCACTCCAGCCACTCTTTCTCTGCCTTGGCATGAAGCGGATAACGATGGCCCGCCTTGACGGTCGCGCCCATTTCCCGCTCCGGCGTATTGAAGGCAATCCCGCCTGCCAGCAGGCTTTGCACCGTTTCGACCTCGATGGTGCCACCGGTCAGCCCGATATCGGCCTTGACCCCGGAGACATTCCAGAAGCGGCTATTGGCGCGTATCAGATGGGCGTACTGTCCATCCACATTCACATCGATCAGCACCTCACTGCCATCCCGGGCCAGGGTCACGCCGGTGACGCTGCCCACCACCATCTTGCGAAACAGCAGGGGGCTGCCCACGCTGATGCCATCGACGGAGGGGCTCTTGAGGGTCAGGGCAAGACCGGCGGGGCCACTCTGACTCAAGGGGAAGGTCTCCTTGCCAGCCCCCCGGCCCGGCGTCGCCTCCACAAAGGCCCCCTTGATCAGGGTATCGAGGTGGGCAACCCCCCCCAGCCCGACCTTGGCCTGCACCAGGGCATAGCGTGCCCCGGATTGCAGGAAGCGCGCGGCATATTGCTCATTCAGCTCGGCCTTGAAGCTCACCTGGCCCAGGGTCGGGTCCAGTTCCACCTGCTCTACTTTGCCGATGTCCACTCCGCGATAGCGGATGGGGCTGCCAACCCCGAGACCCGGGTTGTGATCCGCCGTGAGCGTGAGGGTACGCACCTGGGAGCTTGCCTGCTCCTTGCTGTCAAAGAGCTGATGACTGCTGCGACCTGTCCCCAGCTTGTCGAATTCGATGGCACCACGCAGCAGGGTGGCGAGGTTCCCCATCTTGACCTGCACGCCATCGAGCCGGATCTTGCCGTCGATGGCGGCCTTCTTCCAGAACTGGGGTTGCTGCTTGAGCAAAGGAGCATAGATGGCATCGATCTCCAGGGTGATGGCCACACCGCGATCATCGGCATCCAGCGCCTTGACCTTGCCCGCTTCCAGTCCCAGGTAGAGGACGGGGGAGCCCACACCGATACCATCAGCCTGAGCGGCACGCAGCGTCCAGCTGACCGCTTTGGCATGGCGGCTCCCAAGCAGGGCTAGCTCCTGGCTGGGGTAGAGTCGGTCAATCCTGTCACCCTTCGCAGCCTGTACCAGCTTGATGCCCCCCGCCAACCAGGCACTGGCCGGGCTGGTCTCCACCTTGATACCGCTGAGGTCCGCCTCCACCTGCAAGGGGGCGGCGCGATAGAAGCGAGCCCGTTGCAGCAGATGGCGATAACGCTCGTTCACCAGCAACTCGACACTGGCATTGCCGCCGGCATCCAGGGTCAGTGCCCCGAGCTGACCTATCTGTAACCCCTTGAACCAGAGCGGAGCCCCTTCGCTCAAACCGGCGAGATCCTCTGCCTGCAGGGTCAGCTTGATGCCGCCGCGCTGTGCCTGGCTCTCCAGGGTCATGGTGTTGACCCGTTTACCGGGTTCATAGTCCAGGCGAATGGCGGGCCCGGCCAGCAGGCGATCCGCGTGCTTGATCCCGGCAGGGGAGAGAGAGACCGTCTCCCACACCAGACGACTCTTGCCGGTCACCCGGAACGCCTGTTCGGGGTTGATGAGGGCCGTCACGCTCCGTCCCTGTTCGGTGAGGCGAATAGGGTCGACTCGTCCAATCTCGATGCCCTCATAGAGGATGGGCATCCCTTCCTTGATGGGCAGAGTCCCAGCCTGGATGGTGATGCGCTCACCCCGGGCGGCCTCGGCCAGCCCCTTGTAGAGGATGAAGTTGACCCCCTTTTGCGCCACGGGAGAATCCTTGGGGGAGTCAAACGCAATGCCACCGCTCAGGATGGAGGTGAGGCTGCCCGCCTCCACGCTGACGCCAGCCAGGCTGAAGGAGCCCTTGATGCCGCTGATGTTCCAGAAGCGAGTATCCGCCTTGACGAGGTGCTCGAAGCGCGGCTCGATCACCAGATCCAGGATCACGTTCTGGTTCTCTTCCCCAAGACGGGTGTTGATGACACTGCCCACCTCCAGCCCGCGGAAATATATCTTGGCGCCGATGCCCACCGACCCCAGAGAATCGGCTGTCAGGTGCAGGGTGCGCCCTTGGGCCTGATAACCGGGGGGAGGGCCATCCAGGGCATCGAACTCATCCTCCAGCGGGTTGTTCTCCCGTCCGGGTTGCAGGTTGATGTAGTTGCCGGACACCAGGGTGTCCAGGCCGGAGATCTCGGTCAGTGACGCCTTGGGACTCACCAGCCAGAAGTCGGAGCCCTTGCGTATGAGGGAGCGGGCACGGCTGTCCACCTTGGCCAGCACCGCAATCTTGCGACCATCCTGTGCCAGTTCCAGCTCCTGGACCACGCCGATGGCGACCCCCTGATAGCGCAACTGGGTCTTGCCCGGCAAGATACCGTTGCCCTGGGCAAAGTTGATGCGAATGAGTTGACCACTGCTCGTCCACTGCTGGTAGAGAAAGCCTCCCGCCAGCAAGAGGGCGATGAAGGGCAGCAACCAGACCGGGGATAACCAGCGGTGCTTCTCAATGACGGGCTCAGCCCCGACCATACCGACTCCTTACATTGGCTGTGATGCACAGCACGTTCGACACAAAAAACATTAACGGGCCGCCTTGTCCCACAACAGGCGGGTATCGAGCATCCTGGCCGACATCATGGTGAGCACCACCACGCCGGCGAATGCCGTCGCCCCGGGGCCGGCACGCACGTTGAGCAGCACGCCGCGATCCACCAGGGCCACCATCAGCGAGATGACGAACAGGTCCAGCATGGACCAGCGTCCGATGAAATCGATGATGCGGTACATGACGAGCTGGCGTTTGCGGCGCACCGGCTTGCTGCGCTGCAACTGCCAGCAGATCCAGCCAAGACCCAGGATCTTGCCGATGGGCACAATGATGCTCGCGGTCAGTACTATGGTGGCGATGCCGGACATCTTGCTGCGATAGAGCGCCATGATACCGCTGAAAATGGTATCGGACTGCAATAATCCCTTGTTGTAGAAGTGGGTGATGGGCAGCAGGTTTGCAGGCAATAACATGAAGGTGGCCAGCGCCAGCAGGCCCCATGACCAGGCGAGGGAATGGGGAATGCGCATCTGCAAGGGAGTGTGACAACGAGGGCAGCTCATGCCGTGTTGATGGCGCACCAGCAACCCGCAGGTATGGCAGCGGCAAAGCCCCAGTTCACGGGCGCTGATCGGGGACATGGTCCGGCTCCCGGGAGGCATGTTGCAGCGGAATCCGCTCCCAGTAAGGGGCAGGGTCAAAGAGGATCAGCAGCGTCATGTTGAGCAGCATCAGACAACCCAGGCTCAGCAGACCGCCTCCCAGGCGCACGTCGGCGATGTCGATAAGCTTGAACAGGGCGACCAGCAGGCTGACGATGTACACCTCCAGCATGGCCCAGTGACGAAATACCTCGACCGCTTTGAGGGTCCACGCCAGCAGATGCCAGCGCTTGGCCAGGCCGGAGGCGAGGGCAAAGATCCCGAGCAGCAGCCCTGTCGGTGCCAGCACGGCGCACCAGAGCACCAGTGTTGCCACCCAGAGCTCGCTCTCGGCATACAGCATCATAATCCCCTTGATCAGGTTGGCGTCCGAGTTCACGCCCGCCAGACGAAGATAGATCAAAGGCTCAAAAAACGCGGAAGGCAGCAACAGGAATCCGGTGATGGTCAGCGCCATCAACTGGGAAGGGCGAAAGGCATAGCGCCCATACAGATGCTGATGACAGCGGGGGCAATGGGCGTGACGGCGCAGCGGCAGCAACTTGCGTTCGATCAGCAAGTCACAGGCCGGACAGACAATCACCGAGTGCGGATCCGACATACGATTCAACCTGTTGAAGGAATTGATGAAATTTACCTTAAAACGCCTGCCCTGTCTTGCCGCGCTGCACACCCCCCTTTGAAAAGGCTATGTCCCAATTACGTGTTGCATGGGGCGCCCCAGCGCCTCATGCAAGCAACGTGGTACATTCACTTCCCGCCCGTAGCGCTCCAACATCCTTCGCCAACCCAGATAATTTCTCAGATAGTGGGTCGCTACCCCATGGAACCGCTCCATCCACTCTTTCAACCGACGGTGATATCCGTTTACATGCTGGATATGGTACGCGCCAACCACACGCTCGCCTTGGCGATTGCGCACGACCTGATGGGTCACTCCCTGCGCTTTGCTGAAACTGGCATACACCCCGGCGCCGTCGCTACACAACACCGCATCTGACGAGACAAGGGGTGTCAAAACAGCTATCACCGTCTCGGCATTCATTTTCTCCAACTGAAAATCCGCATGGTGACCAGCCCGGTCCTGAACCACCATCACCGGGATGTAATCCGGCCCTGTGCCTCGGGTACGGCCTTTGCCCCCACGGTGGCGGGCCGGGCGGGGCAAACCACGTTGCCCTTTAAACGACTCCAAGAAGAAGGTCTCATCAACCTCGACGATACCCCTTCCCGTGCCGCCTGGTGACTCGCCATGGCTTTCAGGAAGCGGTGACGCCACAAGAAGGCGGTATTTTTACAGACTCCGCAGCGGACGGCAGCCTGTCGGACGGTCAGACCGTCGATGAGGGCCTGGGCGTAGTCTTCCCAGCATTGTGCCTTGCGAAGTCGAGCCAGAGGCGTCTTGGTGAGAACGGAACTGGTGCGCAGACACTGCTTGCAGCGATAACGACGCAGCCCTCGACTCCAACCCCAGGGAGCCAACTGCGTAGCCTCGGCCTGACAGTGAGGGCAACATCGACAAGCGGGGAGTTGAGCGGCCAGCGAGGTGATTGGGTGAGGGGTAGTGAGTTCATGTTGCGCGAGGCGACGCTGGCGCATGGTGAGCTGTGGAAAGAGAGACAGTAGATGTTGAAAGGCTTGGGTATCCATGATGGAGGCCCTCAGGGTGATGACCTACTTCAAGGTTAGCCTTTCAACATGTAATTGGGACAGCGCCTTTGAAAAGACGTGTTTTCCGGTGTGAACTGGCCGCCGCCAGCCAAGCAGGGGCTGGCGATGCATGCCGACATGCTGAGGGTATTTGCAATACTGTATATACGTACATATACTTGCAATCACAATCATCAGGAGGGCGCCGCGATGGCCGTTGAGATCAAGTATGTTGTGGTACGTGGGGGAGTGGAGAAGATGACCTTTGCCAGCAAGAAAGAGGCGGATGCCTATGACAAACTGCTGGACACCGCCGATGAGCTGATGACACTGCTGGCGGGCGCGCCGGTCGCGCTTGCACCGGAACAGCAGGAGAGTCTGGCCTTTTATCTGGCCGAGCAGCGGGATCAGTTGCAGCAGGTATTGCGCGGTGGAAAAGGGCAGGGGAATCCATCCAAAGAAGACAAGCAGGATACTGAACTGCCAAAGGGGAAGCCCCTGAAGAGCGTGGCTTGAGACGAAAGGGCGGGGAAGGGGATGTGAGGCAGAAGCCGCTCTCTCATTCATGAAAAGTGCAACTTAAGTCATTATCGCGGCTATTTTCCCCGAGAATTTTCCAACCACACTGCATATTCATTGAATATGCCGATTGCTCGTGATCATGGGGTATCACAGCAAGATGCCTCAGGTCGTTGCCCCCAAGGCGCACTGCAAGCCCTGATGCCGATAACCCCATTTATCGGCATCAGGGGGTTACGGCCCCGTTCAAAACATTCAACCGACATCACACACCATCATGACTCATCCAGCACTTCCACCCGCCATGCCACTGTTCGATAGCGTGGACCACCTTGAAGCGGGCAATCCCCAGGTCAACCAGTACCTCGCCACCCTGAGTCTTGGCAAGGTCCCCGACGCGGGGATCGTGTATGAGCTGGCCGTCGACTGGCTGCTGGAGCAGCGCCACAGCGAAAACAACTACAAGACCTATCGCAGTGAGCTGACCACTTTTTTGCACTGGTGTTTTTGCGAGGTGGCCATCAGCCCCAGGGATCTCACCAGGCGCATCATGATGCGCTATCTCGACTATTGCCAGGCGCCACCGTCCGGACTGATTGCCTATCGCAACGTCGCCCAGTTCGTGCTCGACAAGGAGTGGGGGGAACGGTTGCCAAACCCCCTGTGGCGTCCGTTTCTTGGCAAGCGGGAACTGGGCCGGGAGCTGCCGTATCGACTGAGTGAGCAGGCGATGAAGACAAAACTCGCCATTTTGTCCGCCTTCTTCCAGTTTCTCATCCAGGAGGAGTACATGGATCGCAATCCGGCTCTCCTGCTGCAGCGGGTTAAACGTGCGGGCCCCCAGGAGGCTGGTGAAGACGCGCAATCCTTCACCGAACTGCAATGGTCCTATGTGATGCAAGCCGCCGAACAGCTCGCTGCCGAATGCCCGGCACAACATGAGCGCAGCCGCTTTCTCATCTGTCTGATGTATGCCTGTTATCTGCGGATTTCCGAGGTGGCGGCCAGGCCGGGTTTCAGCCCCGTCATGGGCCAGTTTCGACGTGACGCCAAAACGGGCGTCTGGGGTTATGACATTCCCCGCAGCAAAGGCGGTAAACGTCGCACCGTGGCCGTTTCTCAGGCTCTGCTCGAAGCCCTGGCTCGCTATCGTACCTTTCTTGGACTTTCGCCACTGCCGGCCCCCGGAGAGCAAACCCCGCTGTTCGTACGCCACAAGGCGGCGGCCCATGGCCGCGAACAAGGTGAACTCAATGCCAATCTGGGTATCCGCCAGCTACGAGACCTGGTAATGGCGGTATTTGAACAGGCCGCAAGCCTCGCCGAACAAGACGGTTTTGATCAGGATGCCGCTGAAATGCGAACCCTGACGCCGCACTCCATTCGCCACACCGGTATCACCCATGACATCAATCTGCACGGCCGGCCTTTATCCCACGTACAAGCCGATGCGGGACACGATAGCATCGACACCACCTCCAAGTACCTGCACACCGGCAACCGGGAACGTCACGAGAGTGCCAGCCGCAAGCCGCTGGACCACTTGCTCGACCAGGACCGTACATATGATTGATAACCAGTGGTGAACAATAAAACTGCACTCATAACCAAGACGCGGGACCTAAAGACAATCCTTGATTGATCATGCCCTGGGACTCATAAAATACGACACCGCGCATAATGTATATTATGTTAAATGAAATATCTTGGTATTCTGTCACCCTCAACCGAACTGTGTATAATGGTGGCAATTGATCCTATCCCCGACCGGATGTCTTAAGTGGCTGAATTAACATCAGAACAATTAAAACCCGCTTTCTCGATTGAGCAGTTCCCCACACTTGGCGAACTCGACCCCATTCCGTTTGCCGCCCTGCAACCCAGAGCGATTTCGGGTATAAAACGGCTGGCCAGTTTTGATGGTGACTGCCCGGTCATGATCCTCAACGGTTTCCCCGGTGCAGATTACGAGAATGTCTGCCAGACCCTGATCGCCTCTTCGAATGGCAAGGATGGCGACCTGTTCGATCTCTGTTATACCGAGAATCTCAACAACCCTTTCAAACCCATCTGGCTGCGCCTGCAACCGGGCTCGGGTTTCGAGTTCTGCGAAATGGTCGGCGAGCTGCTCAAGCTGATGAGCCACCACCTCGACGCCGAGCGGCTGGTCACCCGGATCATCCGCAAACAGAACAACGACCCCAAGATCGTAGATTTCCTCTCCGATCTGGCCGCCCATGTCGCCCAGGGCCTCGAGTTCCAGCACCCGGTGCTCATCAACCTGCTGATCCATCATGAGGATCAGCAAGCCCCTGTCGTCTACGGCCGTGACCTGAACTGGGATACCTTGTTCGGTTCCATCAACTATCAGACGGAACAAGGCTCCGTTTACGCCAACCAGCACCTTTTGGAACCTGGTCTGCTGCGGGAAGCCAACGGTGGTTACCTGATACTGCAGCTTGATGAGCTGCTGGATCAGCCTCATCTCTGGTTCAAGCTCAAGAACGCCATGCAAAAAGGCGAGCTGGACTGGAATGCCTATCAGGAAGGCAAGACGCTGACGCCCTTCTTCACCCCGGAAGCGACCCCCATCCGGTTCAAGTTGATCCTGGTCGGTGACAGGCTGGACGTGGCGGAATTCCAGATGCTGGACAGGGACATGGCGGAGCGCATCTTCCTGCGTGCCGATCTGGTCTCCGAAGTGAACATCGAGGAAGATCTCCCCGCCTTCCTGCAATATCTCGCCTGGCTGCGAGCGCGCTGGGCGCTGCTGGATTTCACCCCAAGTGCCCTCCTCGCCCTCTGTCGCCATGCCAGCCGCCTGTGTGACCACCAGGAGTGGCTATCCCTCTCCGAGGTACAGCTCGGCGCCATCATGCGCATGGCCGACAGCCTGGCCCGCGAGCTGGAAGCGACCTGCGTCACTGACGAACATATCCTGCTCGCCCTGGAAGAGCAGGATTACCGCCTCAACTATCTGGTGGAGCAATCGGATCAGGGTGTTATCGACGGCCAGATCCTGCTGCAGACCGACGGTGAAGAGGTTGGCCAGATCAACGGCCTTTCCGTCATCCAGGTGGCCGGCCATCCCTATGACTTCGGGGAGCCGGTACGCCTCACCGCGACCGTCCACCTCGGGGATGGCGATGTGGCTGACATCGAGCGCAAGGCGGAGCTCGCCGGGCACATTCACGCCAAAGCCATGATGATCATCCACGGTTACCTCTCCAACAAGTTCGGCGCAGAGAACCCCTCGCCGCTCTCGGCTAACCTGGTGTTCGAGCAGTCATACCACGAGATCGATGGTGACAGCGCTTCCCTGACCGGCCTGTGTGCCCTGCTCTCTGCCCTCGCCCGCCAGCCCATCTACCAGCACTTCGCTGTGACCGGTGCGGTCGACCAGTTCGGCAATGTGCAGGCCGTTGGCGGCGTGAACGAGAAGATTGAGGGCTTCTTCCGGGTGTGCAAGATCCACGGCCTCACCGGCAAGCAAGGCATTCTGCTGCCCGGCACCAACGCCCAGCAGCTCAACCTCTCTGATGAAGTGATCGCGGCAGTAGAGGCTGGCCAGTTCCACATCCACCCGGTGGATCACGTGGAAGAGGCAATCGAGCTGCTCACCGGCTGCGTCGCTGGCGAACCGGACATGCCGGATACCCTGTTTGGTCGCATCCAGGAGAGACTTGACGAACTCAATGGCACGGCAACCAAGAGTGGCGGCCTGCTGCGCAGCCTGCTGGATCGGCTGCTTGGCCGTTAAATGAAGTGATCGGAGTTGTTTAGCGAACATCTGTAAGCTAAATTGGCCCGGCTTTGACCCATATGAAGGATAAACAGCGTGACCCTAGATAACGACACCACTGATCCCCGCCTCTCCCTGTGCGAACAAGGCAAAGAGTCCTTTACCCGTGAAGAGCTGCTTGCCTGCAGCCGTGGCGAATTATTTGGTGAAGGTAACAGCCAGCTGCCCGCCCCCAACATGCTGATGATGGATCGCATCGTCAAGATCAACGACCATGGCGGCGAGCACGGCAAGGGTGAAATCCTGGCTGAACTCGATATCACGCCGGATCTCTGGTTCTTCGACTGCCACTTCCCCGGCGATCCCGTCATGCCCGGCTGCCTGGGCCTGGATGCCATGTGGCAACTGGTCGGCTTCTTCCTGGGCTGGAAAGGGGGTCCTGGCAAAGGACGTGCGCTGGGTGTCGGTGAAGTCAAGTTCACCGGCCAGATCCTGCCGACGGCCAAGAAGGTCACCTACAAGATCACCTTCAAGCGCGTCATCAACCGCAAACTGGTCATGGGCATTGCCGATGGCGTCGTGGAAGTGGATGGTCGCCCCATCTACAGCGCCACCGATCTGAAAGTGGGCCTGTTCAAAGACACCACCGCATTCTGATCCTGCTCCTGGTGAGCAGAGACAACGTAAAGGGGCCACGATGGCCCCTTTCCTTTTGTAATGAGTGATGAAGTATCGGTTACTTCATGAAGAGGCCTGAGCCTCGCCCTTCCATGGCATCGCGCCAACCACCAAGCCAATGGCCCCTGGCATCCAGGCACTGGTACGGACACGCTTCTTTCTGTTTGCCGACTACGCCAGCCTGATAACCACGAGCGCGAGCTCTCTCCAGACGGTCCCGTTTCTGTCTCTTCATCATCTACGACCCTCTTCGTGGAACAAAAAAAGCGACCAGTTTTTCACCGGTCGCCTTCATCTTTACCCCAGGGGGGAGGCAGGGTCAAACAAAAAATTCCATGCTATTCAGGGGTTGTGACACAAGATACTGAACTGCATTAATTTTTGATGACACTTATTTATCGCTGATAGCGACGCAGCCAGGCAAAGGGCAGCGCCAGCAGAGTCAACCAGAACAGGCTGCCGCCACCACCCTCGCCGCCATCCTGACCGGTCTGGTTGTTGACCGGCGCATTGCTGACCACATAGCTGGCCGGGGCATTGCCCTGATAATCCGCCACGGCCGGCGTCAGTTTGACGGCGACCACGGTGGCATTGGCGCGTTTGTTGAGGTCGCTCTCGCTGTCATAGCGATACGCCGTCGCGGCAATGGTGCCGTCGCTGCTGATGCCGCTGGCATAAGCGATGTGATAGTACTTGCCGTTCTGGGCACACTGCTTGTTGCCGGCGTCATCCTTGCCACAGATGAGATCGTTCAGATACCAGCTGTTGGCCGGGGCGGCCGCGTTCAGCAGGAAGGCTTCCTGCATGCGGTTGGTGCCATTGACCACCGGTTGGGTCTGGTGACGGGAGTCGCGCCAGCCAACCACCATGTTGTGCTCGTTGATGGCGGCTGCTTCCGAGCCTGCCCCCGAGACCGGCTTGTCCTGGAGAGGAAGGCTGGCCGCCGTACCCGGCTTGCTCAGGTTGAACAGGAACATCTCCACCGGGCGGTTCTGGCCCTTGTTGATGCGATAGCGCTGGTTGCCGATCACATAGCCGTTGTCGTTGACGGCCACGGCCCAGCTGTGTTGCAGCTTGGCATCGTCCTTGCCAGGCTCGCCATCCGGCAGCGGGATGATCTTGGTGGTGCCCACGGTGCCGGCAGCCGTATCCAGGGTCCAGTAGCTGGCGAGGTTGCGACCATCCAGATCACCGGTGCCCACCTCGCCGGTGGAGCTGTAGCCCACGCCGTAGAGGGTGCCGTTGTACTTGGCCACGCCCAGTGCAGAGGCGGTTTGCAGCACCTCGTCACGCTGATGGCCATAGGTACCGGCCTGCATCAGCTTGTTGAACCCGCCCGAGCTGTTGAGCAGCCAGAAGCTCGCCTGGGTATCGACCCCGGGGCAGTAGCGGAAGTCACCGTACTGGCTGTCATTGCCCGTCTCGAAACACCACTTGTAGAAGTCACCGCCCACCTTGTGGCGATACTTGTCGCTGGCCGCGGTACCGGTCACCAGATACTGACCGTTGTCCAGCTTCTTGATGGAGGTGGGGACGCTCAGGCCGTGGGTGCTGGCCGCATCCTTGAGCTCGACCGGGTTGCCGTCATTGACCACGGCAAAGGCGGTGCGCAGCTTGCCATTCATCTTGTAACCGACACGATCCTCCGGAACATCCCCGAGGGCCGTCACCAGGCCATCGACCTCGGAGCTGGTCACGTAGCCCAGGTTGCTGCGTTGATCTACCTTGTCCAGGAAGTCGCGACGCCACTGGTAGGCAAAGCCCGAGTTGTCGCTCCAGAAGGAGTTGCAGACCGAGTTGGAGAGCATGCAACCCTGCTCGAAACGGAAACGATCCACCAGGAAGTCGGCAAACCGCACGGTGGAGAAGTATTCCGCCATGTTGTTCTTGGTGTTGAGCCCGATGAGGCCGTTGGCATCGCCGCTGATCCCGCTGGCATAGCCTTTGACTTCGTCATCGACGATGGTGAAAAAGGAGCTTTGTGCCGCCTGCGCGTTGAGGCTGGCGCCGACCAGGATGGCCAGCATGGATAATTGCTTTTTCATCTACTTCCTTAGTCTTGATGTTTCAACGCTTCCAACTCCTCCCAACGGGAGAAGGCGTGTTCCAATGCGGCCTCTGCCGCATTCAATGCATCCAGTTTGGGCTGGGTCTGCTCTGCTGGCAGGGAGAAGAAACCGGGGTGGTTAATCTCGGCCTGCAGGGCATCGAGTTCCATTTCCAACTGTTCCAGCCGGGCTGGCAGATTATCCAGCTCCAGTTGCAACTTGTAAGAGAGTTTTCGTGTTTTTTTCGCAGGCTCCGCTGCCGATGCGACAGGCTCTGCCACCTTGACCGGGGCCGGCTTGGCCGTCTGTTGGGCGACCTGCAGGGCTCGTGTGGCCATCATGTCGGCGTAGCCCCCGACATAATCGCTGATCCGTCCATCCCCTTCAAACAGCCAGCAGCCGGTCACGGTATTGTCGATAAAACGGCGATCGTGGCTGACCAGCAGCAGGGTGCCCGGGTAATCGGTGAGCAGCTCTTCCAGCAATTCCAGCGTTTCGACATCCAGGTCGTTGGTTGGTTCATCCAGAATCAACAAGTTACTGGGCTTGAGGAAGAGTTTGGCCAACAGTAGACGGTTTTTCTCGCCCCCTGACAAGGCCTTGACCGGGGTGCGCGCCCGCTTGGGCTCGAACAGGAAGTCCTGCAGGTAGCCGAGGATGTGGCGGGAGCGGCCGCGAACCATCACCTCCTGCTTGCCCTCCCCCACGTTGTCCACCACCGTCTTCTCGGGGTCGAGCTGCTCACGATATTGATCGAAGTAGGCCACTTCCAGGTTGGTCCCCTGGCGCACCGAGCCACGGCTCGCCTCGAGCTGACCCATCAGCAGCTTGATCAGGGTCGACTTGCCGCAGCCGTTGGGGCCCACCAGAGCAATCTTGTCCCCGCGCAGCACCTGCAGATCCAGTCCCTGGAACAGGGTGCGATCACCAAAGTCCAGCCCCAGCCCCTCGGTCTCGAACACCAGCTTGCCGGAGCGGCCCGCCTCGTCCAGTTGCAGCTTGGCCTTGCCCTGCAGCTCCCGGCGCTGGGTGCGCTCCATGCGCATCGCCTTGAGGGCCCGCACCCGTCCCTCGTTGCGGGTACGACGCGCCTTGATACCCTGGCGCACCCATACCTCTTCCTGGGCCAGCTTGCGGTCGAACTCGGCATTTTTCAGCTCCTCGACCCGCAGCCACTCCTCCTTGCCCTGCAGATATTCGTCGTAGTTGCCGGGCCAGGAGGTGATCACGCCGCGATCGAGATCGATGATCCGGGTCGCCAGCTTGTGGATGAACTCCCGATCGTGGGAGATGAAGACGATGGCGCCGCGAAAGTCCTTGAGGAACTCTTCCAGCCAGTTGATGGCATCGATGTCCAGGTGGTTGGTCGGCTCGTCCAGCAGCAACAGATCCGGGTCACACGCCAGGGCGCGGGCCAGAGCCACCTTGCGCAGCCAGCCGCCAGACAGACTGTCGAGCGTCACATCAGGGTCGAGATCAAGCAGGGTCAGCACCTGATTGATGCGGGTCTCGTACTGCCAGCCGTTCTGATAGTCGAGCTGCTCCTGCAACTGGCTCATGGTGCGAATGTTGGCATCGGAAGGGTCGTGCGCCAGGGCGTGGGAGACATGGTGGTACTGCTTGAGCAGCTCCCCTACCCCGGCCAACCCTTCTGCGGCGTAATCGAACACGGTGATCTCGCTCGAGGCGGGCGGATCCTGCTCGAGGCGGGTCACTTTCAAATCTTGTTGCAACACCAGACGGCCGTCGTCCAGCGGCAGTTCGCTGGCAATCACCTTCATCAGGGTAGACTTGCCCGCCCCGTTGCGACCCACCAGACAGAGGCGCTCGCCCCGCTCTATGGTGAGCTCGGCATGGTCGAGCAGCGGAAAATCACTGAACGACAGGGACGCGCCGTGCAATGTCAAAAGAGCCATGTTTGTTCCTTGTTGCTTATGAAAAAACGGGCGGCAGCGTGAGTCTGCCCCCGTTTTGTCGTCAAATCCTGCTCACCCCTGTGCCAGCCAGCCTTGCAGCTCTCCCAGGGTGAAGGGCCAGCCCAGCTCCCGGCCGGCACTGTCTTGCAGCACCGGGATGCGCACCCGGTAAGCCTCGAGCCAGGCCTCCTCCTCCAGGATGTCGCAGCGGCGGGTCTGCGTGGCCATCCCGGCCTGTTCCACCAGCGCCCACGCCTGTTCGCACAGGTGGCAGCCGTCGGTGTGAAACAGGGTCAGCATCAGCCTTGTGCCTCGGCGTGGGTGATGATCCAGCAGTTGTGGATATGCTGGTTGCGCTCGAAGTCCTTGGGCCGGGTCTTGTTCGTGATGTTCTGCGCCTTGAGACCGATGGCGTCAAGGCCGGCCAAGTCCATCTTGAAGTGGCGCTTGTTGTTGGAGAAGACCAGGGTGCCGTCCGCCGCGAGCAGGCGCTTGAGGTGCTGCATCAACAGCAGGTGATCCCGCTGCACGTCGAAGCTCTCGTCCATCCGCTTGGAGTTGGAGAAGGTGGGCGGATCGATGAAGATGAGGTCGTACTGCTCGTCGGCTTCCGACAACCACTTCAGACAATCCGCCTGCACGAACTTGTGCTCGCGGCCCACCAGCGAGTTGAGGCGCATGTTGTCCTGGGCCCAGTTGAGGTAGGTGCGCGACATGTCCACCGTGGTGGTTTCGCGGGCGCCGCCGAGCCCCGCGTGCACGGTGGCACTGCCGGTGTAGGCAAAGAGGTTCAGGAAGCGCTTGCCCCGAGCCATCTGGCCCAGCATGCGGCGGGTCTGGCGGTGGTCGAGGAAGAGGCCGGTGTCCAGATAGTCGTAGAGGTTGACCCAGAGGCGTGCACCGTACTCCTGCACCTCCATCCGGTGCTGCTCTTCGGAGAGCTTCTGGTACTGCTGTTTGCCTTCCTGGCGCTCGCGCACCTTCAGGATCACCTTCTCGCCGTCCATGCTGGTCACCTTGATGGCGGCCTGCACCATGTCCAGCAGACGCTGGCGGGTCTTCTGGGCGGGAATGTCCTTGGGCGCCGCGTACTCCTGTACCACCAGATAATCCTGATAGCGGTCGATGGCAGCGTTGTACTCCGGCAAGTCCGCGTCATAGAGGCGGTAGCAATCGAGGTTCTCCTTGCTCGCCCATTTCTCGAGGGTCTTCAGATTCTTGCGCAGACGGTTGGCAAAGTCCTGGGCCACCTCTTTCTGGGAAGCGACGGCATCGAGGGCGATCTGATAGTTGCGCAGCTGGCACTCGAGGGCGCCGTTGAACAGGCGATACTGCTTGTCGGCACGCAGGCGCAGGCAGCTCAGGAGTTCGGGAGAGGCGGAGAGAATGGTGACCTTCCACCCCTGGAAGCCGCGGCGCAGGGCATCGCCAAGGGCCTGATGCACTTCCAGCAGGGCCGGGAACTCCCCAAGACGCTCGCCATAGGGCGGGTTGGAGATGAGCATGCCGACCTGACGACTCTCCCCTTCCACAGCCGGCATCGGCAGCGGGTTTTCCAGCTTGGTGACATCGGCCTGCTTGAAGGTGATGAGATGGGCCACGCCGGCGGCCTTGGCGTTGTCACGGGCCTTCATCAGGACCCGGGTATCCGCATCGCAACCGAACAGCTTCACCTCGCAGCGCTGCATGCCGCGCTTGGCTCGCACCTGGGCTTCCATCATCAGGCTCTGCCACAGTTCACCATCGTGTTGCAGCCAGCGATCGAAACCGAAGCGCTCACGGCGCAGCGCAGGCGCCATGTCGGCAGCGATGAAGGCCGCTTCAATCAGCAGGGTACCGGAGCCGCACATGGGGTCCATCATGGGCTCGCCGGCCCAGCCGCTGCGGGCAATCATGGCCGCAGCCAGGTTCTCTTTGAGGGGCGCCTCGCCGGTGCCCTGGCGATAGAAGCGCTGGTGCAGCGCCGGGCCTGACAAGTCCAGCGTGATATTGGCCTTGCCTTTGCCAAGGTGCGCCATGATGCGAATGTCCGGGGACTTCTTGTCCACATCCGGGCGCACGTGACCGCGCTTGGTGAAGCGATCAACGATGGCGTCCTTGATCTTCAGGGCGCCGTACTGGGTATTGCGAATGGAGGCGTTGGTACCGGTAAAGTCCACCGCGATGGTGGCGGTACCGGAGAAGTGCTCTTCCCAGGGAATGGTATGGGCCCCGAGGTAGAGGTCCAGATCATCGTTCATCTGGAACTCGGAGAGCACCAGCACGATTCGGGAGGCAAAGCGGCTCCACAGACAGGCCTTGTAACCGATGGCCAGTTCGCCCTTGAAGTGGACGCCGGCCACGGTCTCACGGACCTGCTCCGCACCCAGATTGGTCAGCTCGACGGCCAGCAGGTTTTCCAGCCCTTTGGGGCAGGTTGCAAAAAATTCTTTCATCACGCTCACGGGGATGCCATAAAAATAGTGCCGCATTATACCTTATCGGCCCGCGCTCGGCACTCGAACCTTGGACAAAGGCGCCATATAAACGGCAAGAGGCGCGGCAAACGCTCCCCTCCCCCTTGCGGGCGACAGGATCCCGCTCCTGGCTGGCAGTTGTCTACCATCACATTCGTAAAGAATTCGAAAATCTTGCCCGGACCAGGCAGAAAATGGTCGTGACGACCAGACGAAGGAAAAAGACAAATAATGGAACAAGAGAGAGACTGAGCGCTTAAATATCAGACCAATATAGCAGGCCTATAACGGACTTATTCGTCGCCATATAACGGCCTCATCGTCAGCCCACTTCCCGATATTGTGTCTGTGCCCGGACTCTGGCTTGCATCCGGTTATTCATCACCTTGATCACTGCAAAGCGCGGCAGCGTCTTGCTGTTGGTCAGCACCAGTTCGTCGGTCAGGTTCAGGCAAACGCTCGCCTGATCGCCGGCTTCGATGACCATGAATTCCCCCCGACCGTGGGGCGTATCCATCCACACCAGGGATCCCATCTCCGGAATAACATGAGCCTGCTGTTCATGAAAGAACCAGCTTTGCGGCATCAGGGGTTTATAAAAACGGCTGACGGCGATGGCATTGAGGACCAGCTGGACCTGGTGGGGCGTACTCCAGTCGAGTTCAGCGGCCTTGTCCATCAACTGGTAATAGAGGGCGGCATCATCCACACAAAAAGGCTGGGTGGTGAAAGAACAGGGAACAAGTTGCCGACCTTTATATTCGGTGGCAAATATCATGCGATCGGACAAATCCAGCATCAGGCGCTCATCCTGAGCGTCATAATGCCACTGCCAATTGTCATTGGGTTGAATACACATGGTGGTGCCCTTATCTAAGCCGTCCCTCGACTTTATTCCATGTCGAGAATTTGAGCAACGTTAAATAAGGGCAACCGGTTATTTTTTAAATATGGGTAACGATCTCTTTGACCAGACTCGGCCCTTTATAAATAAAGCCGCTGTAAATCTGGACAAGACTGGCACCCGCCGCCAGTTTTTCCCGAGCCGCCATGGCGCTGTCGATACCACCCACACCGATAATGGGCAGGGCGCCGTCGAGGGCCTTGGCCAGGTGGCGGATCACCTCGGTGCTCTTGTGCTGGAGCGGACGACCGCTAAGCCCGCCAGCCTCTGCGGCATGGGGCATGTCATATATCATCTCCCGCTCCAGAGTGGTATTGGTGGCGATGACACCATCAATACGGTTCTTGATCAAAGAGGCGGCTACCTGATCTATTTCATCGAGTGACAGATCCGGGGCAATTTTCACGGCCAGCGGCACATACTTTTTATATTTCTCGGCCAGCTCCTGTTGACGCTGTTTCAATGCGGCCAGCAGTTCATCCAGTGCATCGCCATATTGCAATTGACGCAGACCCGGGGTGTTTGGTGAGGAAATATTGACCGCAATATAACCGGCGTGGTCATACACCTTGTCCATGCAGAGAAGGTAATCATCCTTGCCCTGCTCGATGGGGGTGTCCTTGTTCTTGCCGATATTGATGCCGATCACCCCCTGATATTTGGCCTCTTTCACCTTGGCCACCAGGTGATCGACGCCCTTGTTGTTGAAGCCCATGCGATTGATGATCCCCTCGGCCGGGATCACCCGGAAGAGACGAGGCTTGTCATTGCCGCTCTGGGGTCTGGGGGTCACGGTACCGACCTCGATGAAACCGAACCCCATGGCGCCGAAGGCATCGATGCACTCCCCGTCTTTATCCAGACCGGCGGCCAACCCCACCGGATTGGCAAAATTAAGCCCCATGACGGTGACGGGGCGTTTGGGCAGAGAATGGCGGAAGAAACAATCAAGCGGGGTACCGAGAAGGCGGGGCAAATATTTGATGGAGAGATCGTGAGCCTGCTCCGGATTGAGTTTGAACAGGAAATGCCTGGCGAGTGGGTACAGCATGCTTGCTCCTTAAAAAAAGCCCCGGCAACTGGCCGGGGCTTTTGGGGTTATGCCGAGGTTCGGCAATTCAACTGGAGCAGGTTCAACTCTCGCAAGGCCACCGAGAACTTGGCGAACTCGTGCGTGCTCGTGGTCTTGAAGTCGGCCAACATGTGGGTCCAACGGGACAAGAGTTGCTCATGCTCCGAAATCCAGTCGGCCAGTATGGTAGCGCATTCCCCCTGCTCTTTGCACCCTTCCAGTACCACGGAGGTGAGGCTGCGTTGCTGCCAGTCCAGATCTTCGCGGAAGGAAGCCCGCGCCATCGCCTGCCAGTGGTTGCCCACCGGCTGATGGTTGATCTGCTCGAGGAACCAGTGCAGATCCAGCTTGGCGCCCAGGCGATAGTAGACGTTGGCAACCCGCAGGATGTCGGTCTTGTGCTCCGCGGCAATCTGCGCCAGATCCAGGCAGGAGAAGAGGCTGTTCATGTGGGCCACGCGACGGGCGATGGCCTCCGGCACCTGTTTCTCCATCAGGGCGGCGACAGCCTGGCGGTGTTCGGCCACTTCGCTCTCGTCCATTACCTCATAAAGGTGCTGACTCAGGGTCTCGAAGGCCGGGCGGAAGAAGGCGATGTTCTCGCCGATGCTCCAGCTGCGGTTGCGGGCGCGCAGGAACCAGCGGGTGGCGCGGCGCACGATGCGGCGGCTGTAGAACATCAGCTCGAGCTGGGTCTGGGCATCCACCCCGTTGTCACACCCTTCGATGTCACGCCACAGGGCGCCGAGGCCGAACACTTCCCGGGCCATAGCGAAGCAGCAGGCCACTTCCGCCACCGAGGCACCGGTCTCGTCCTTCATCCGGCTGGCGAAGTTGAGCCCCATGTCGTTGACCAGCATGTTGGCCACCCGGGTCGCGATGATCTCGCCTCGCAGCGGGTGCTGGGCCAGGGCCGCACCAAATTGCTGCTGCAACTGGGTCGGGAAGCTGGTGACCAGCATTTTGGCGAGGAAGGGCTCGTCGGTCACTTCCGGGCAGTTGAGCTGCTCTTTGAGCACCATCTTGCCGTAAGCCACCAGCACCGCCAGCTCGGGTCGGGTCAGCCCCTGCCCTGCCGCCATCCGCTCGGAGAGCTCCTCGTCGGAGGGGAGGAACTCGAGCGCCCGGTCCAGCTTGCCTTCCCGCTCCAGCCCCTGGATGAAGCGCTGCTGCTCTTTCAGCTGCTCGGCACCACGGAAGGCGGTCACCGAGATGGACTGTGACTGGCGGTAGGCGTTGGTGATGACCACCTGGGCCACCGCATCCGTCATCTCGTAGAGCATCTGGTTGCGCTGCTTGAGGGTCAGGTCACCGGCCGCCACCAGTTGGTTGAGCAGGATCTTGATGTTGACCTCGTTGTCGGAGCAATCCACCCCGCCCACGTTGTCGGTGAAGTCGGTGTTGATGCGACCACCCTGACTGGCGTACTCCACCCGGCCAAGCTGGGTGAAGCCCAGGTTGCCACCCTCGCCCACGATGCGGGCACGCAGGTCACGACCATTGACCCGCAGCACGTCGTTGCTGCGATCCCCGACGTCGGCGTCGCTCTCGCGGGCACTCTTCACATAGGTGCCGATGCCGCCGTTCCAGAGCAGGTCGACGTTCAGGCAGAGCAGCGCCTTGATCAGCTCGTTCGGGGCCATGCCGCTCTTGTCGGTGCCGAGCAGGGTCTGCATTTCCGGGCTCAGCTTGATGGACTTGGCAGAGCGCAGGAAGATGCCGCCCCCCTTGGAGATGAGCTCACGGTTGTAGTCATCCCAGCTGGAGCCGGGCAGCTCGAACAGGCGCTTGCGCTCGACGAAGCTCCCGGCCGCATCCGGGGTCGGGTCGACGAAGATGTGCATGTGGTTGAAAGCGCCCACCAGCTGGATGTGCTCGGAGAGCAGCATGCCGTTGCCGAACACGTCGCCGGCCATGTCGCCTATCCCCACGCAGGTGAAGTCGGTGGTCTGGCAGTTGATGCCAATCTCACGGAAGTGGCGCTTGACCGATTCCCAGGCGCCGCGGGCGGTGATGCCCATCTTCTTGTGGTCATAGCCGACCGAGCCGCCGGAGGCAAACGCATCGCCGAGCCAGTGGCCGTACTCGAGGCTGATTTCGTTGGCGATGTCGGAGAAGGTGGCGGTGCCCTTGTCGGCGGCCACTACTAGGTAGTAGTCATCCTCGTCGTGACGCACCACGGATTTTGGCGGGATCACCTCCCCCTGAATGATGTTGTCGGTCACGTCGAGCAGGCCGCGGATGAACAGACGGTAGCAGGCCTTGCCCTCCTCCTGGATGACGGCACGGGGCGCTCCCGCCGGCATCTGCTTGCAATAGAAGCCGCCCTTGGCGCCCACCGGCACGATGACGGTGTTCTTCACCTGCTGGGCTTTCACCAGACCCAGCACTTCGGTGCGGAAGTCCTCTTTGCGATCGGACCAGCGCAGGCCGCCACGCGCCACCTTGCCCCAGCGCAGGTGTACCCCTTCCACTCGCGGGGAGTAGACGAAGATCTCGAACTTCGGCAGAGGCAGCGGCATATCGGTGATGCTGGAGGGGGCCAGCTTGAAGGAGATGTAGGGCTTGATGTTGCCCGCCTTGTCTAGCTGGTAGTAGTTGGTGCGCAGGGTAGCGTCGATCATCTCCACATAGCGGCGAATGATGCGATCGTCATCCAGGTTGGCGACCTGATCCAGCTTGGCCGCAAGCTCCTCGTGCAGCTTGGCCTGCACCTTGGCATCCTGCTTGATGGCCGGATCCAGGCGCTGTTCGAACAGGGTGAACAGCAGCTCTGCGATATCCGGATAACGGGTCAGGGTCTCCTCGATGTAGGACTGGCTGAAGGAGACGCCGGTCTGGCGCATGTATTTGGCATAGGCCCGCAGCACGGATACCTGACGACCGGTGAGGCCGGCCCCCAGCACCAGACGGTTGAAGCCGTCATCTTCCAGGGTCTTGCTCCAGATGGCGGCGAAGGCCTGCTGGAAGCGCTGCTGGCTCTGCTCCAGATCGAACGGTTGCTCACCGCGCAGCAGCATGGAGAAATCGAGGATCCAGAACACCTCGCCGGTGGGGGTCCGTACCTGATACGGGGTCTCGCCGATGACGCGCAGCCCCATGTTTTCGAGCATGGGCAGGACGTCGGAGAGGTGGATGGGTTCGCTTCGGTGGAACAGCTTGAGGCGTACCCGGCGATCGTTCTCCTCCTCCTGGGCGCGGTAGAACAGCATGCCAAGCGGCTCGGCCTCGCTCAATCCATCCAGGGCCATGATGTCCGCGACGGCAGAGCCCGGCAGCACATCTTCCTTGTAGGCGCGGGGGAAGGCGGTGCTGAAACGGCGGCGCAGCTCGTTGCCGCGGGCCTCGCCATAGTGGGAAAGCAGCACGGAATCCAGGCGGTCATCCCAGCTGCGGGCCGCTTCAATCAGGTTGTTCTGTACTTCGTTCACATCCACATCCACGTTGTTGTTGTTGACCCGCACTATGTAGTGGGTCCGTGCCAGCACGCCCTCGGTGAAGTAGACGTTGAACTCCACATCGATGCTGCTGCCAAAATATTTCTGCAAAATCTGCTGGGTCTTGACCCGCAGCGCCGTGTTGTAGCGCTCCTTGGTGACATAGACCATGCAGGAGAAGAAGCGGCCGTAGACGTCGCGGCGCACGAACAGGCGCAGCATGTCCCGCTCCTGCATCTCCAGCACCCCGAGACCGGTGGCCAGCAGCTCCTCTTCACGGGCCTGGATCAGCTCGTCGCGCGGGTAGGTTTCCAGCACGTTCAGCAACGCCTTGTAGGCATGGGAGCCCGACTCAAAGCCGGAGGCGGCCATGATGCGCTCGAGGCGGTGGCTGATGAGGGGGATCTGGGTCGCACTGGTGTTGTAGATGGAGGAGGCATAAAGGCCGATGAAGCGATCCTCTCCCACCACCTTGCCGTGCTCGTCGAAACGCTTGATGCCGATGTAGTCCACATAGGCCGGACGATGTACCCGGGACTTGCTGTTGGACTTGGTGAGGATCAGCAAGTTGGAACTGAGGGCCGCGTGACGGGCGCTGGCGGGCATGATGCCGAGGCGCTGGCCTTCGTCCTTGATGGAGTTCTTCATCAGCCCCAGGCTGGACTCGGGCTGCGGCAGGATCTCGTGATCCCCCTCCACCGCCTTGACGTCGTAGCGACGATAACCCATCAGGGTGAAGTTGTGGGCGGCCACCCATTTGAGGAAGGCGACGCAGGAGTCCACCTCGGCCTGGCTGACCGGGTTCTTGCGTTTGGGCAGCTCCTCGATGATCTCGTTCAGGCGCGCCAGCATGGGCTGCCAGTCTCCCACCGCCAGGGCCACTTCCCGCGCGACCGAGTTGAGCTCGGCAGTCAGGGCGTCCATCTCCTCTTCACCGGTCAGGTGATCGATTTCGATGAGAAAGGCGGTTTCCACCGAGGTCTGCTCTGCGGTGTTGTCCAGATCCAGGATGGCGCCAATCTTGCCGCCTTCGCCGCGGATCAGGTGCAGCGGCTGGTGAAGCATCATGTGGGCGGTGATATTGAGACGCTTGAGCGCCATGCGGATGGAGTCCACCAGGAAGGGGGAATCCTGCAGGATGATCTCGACGATGGTATGAGGAGACTGCCATCCGTGGCGGGTCAGCTCGGGGTTGTAGACCCGGATATAGGGCTCGATGCCGGTACGGTGGTTGAGGGCATTCCACAGACTGAGGGCGGCGCCATAGAGATCGCTGTCATTGCGGTCATGCAGATCAGTGCTGGCCATGTTGCCGTAGAACTTGGCAACGAAACATTCGACCAGGGAGGCACTGTTTTTCGGCAATTTCTGGTGGATCAGACTGAGAACGTTTTCGAGCAGAACGGATGTAGGGGCGTCTTTCAATGCCATTGCTAGTTTCCTTATCGGACGACATCACAGACACGGCGACATCCACCCAGGATGCGCGCCGGTACAGAGTTGCAGCGAAGTGTAATGGCTTGGATCAAGGAAGGCGAGCAAAGGTGATAACGGGATGTTAAAAACAAGGGACAGATCACGGCTTGGGTTGTGATAAATTTTGCCAAGTTGGCAAAATTCAGAAAATCGCACTGGATGCCGCGCCATTTACCGGATAGATAGTGACTTAAAGCAGATATTTACCCGGATTGATGTTCAAGTTTTGTTAATTTATGCGTTCCAGGGAAATGAAGCGATGATCGTCCTGGGTTTTCAGTCGAAAGTAGCCGTGAACGCCGCTCTCCGACACAAAACGCCGGATTTTCTCCAACCCCAGCTCCAGGGTCAGACCCTGCTCGGTACGTACCACCAGGCGGTTCACCTGCCCCTGGTACATCAACATGATCTCGTCGCGGCCAAGGGAGAGCCGAAAAGTGTATTGCCTCATGTCACCTCCTGGTCATCCATGAAAAACGGGCAGGAGAGCCAGACTCCCCTGCCCGCCGTCGTGACGCTTATTGTGCCAGCGCCTTGCTCACCTTCTCGAACAGATCCCGCGCCAGCCCGTCCAGGTTGGCCAGGCGGGTCAGCTCGGCGCGAACCAGCGCCTTGCGCCCCTCATCGAGCCGCTTGAACTGGATAAGCGGGGTGATGAGGCGGGACGCCACCTGGGGATTGACCTCGTTGAGCTCGATCAAGAGATCGGTCAGGAAGCGATAGCCGCTGCCATCGGCGGCGTGGAACTGCACCTGGTTGTTCATGGCGAAGCTGCCGATGAGCGCCCGCAGCCGGTTCGGGTTGCGGATGCTGAAGGTCGGGTGCGCCATCGCCTGCTTCACGTCATCGAGCACATCCTTGGCCGGCTTGGCGCCCACCAGCCGCAGCCAGTTGTCCAGTACCAGGCCGTCGTGGGCCCACTTGACTTCGAAGTCGGCCAAAAGCGCGGCGCGGCACGGCAGCAGATGGCTGTTGGCCACCTGGAGTGCAGCCAGGGTGTCGGTCATGTTGTCGGCGGCCCCGTACTGCTCGCGCACCAGGGTATCGGCCTTCGCGGCATCCAGCGCCGCCAGATAACCCAGCACCACGCCCTTGAGGGCCCGTTTGGCCATGTCGGCATGGACCACCTGATAAGCCGACAGACGCAGGCTCTCGTAGCACGCCAGCAGGCGGTCGCCGAAGGCGTGGGCCAATGCGGTCTGGATCCCGTTGCGCACCTGGTGGATGGCGTCGATATCGGCCGCCTCGAACAGCTCGGCCAGGGTCGCCTCTCCCGGCAGGGCCAGGATCTCTGCCTTGAGGGCGGGATCCAGTGCAGCCTCGTCCAGAATGGCAACAAAGGCCGCCAGCAGGGTGTGGGAGAGTTCAACCCTCTGCCCGTGCTGGACCCGCGCCACCCCGTCGATCACCGCCTTGTTGATCAGCATCTGCGCCGCATCCCAGCGGGCAAACTCGTTGCGGGCATGGCGCATCAGGAAGGCCAGGGCCTCGTCGCTATAGTCATAGTGCAGCTTGACCGGGGCGGAGAAGTCCCGCAGCAGGGAGGGTACCGGTCTGACCGGCACCCGATCGAATTCGAAAGTCTGCTGTGCTTCCAGCACGTCCAGCACATTGCCGATGGCCTTGCCCTGGTATTGCAGCGGGATGACGGCACCCTGTGCATCGTAGAGCTCGATGTCGAGGGGGATATGCAGCGGCAGCTTTTGTGGCTGATCCTGGGTCGGCGGGGTGTGCTGGCTCACGTGCAGACGATAAACACCACTCGTGGCATCGTACTCGTCGGTCACGGTGAGCTCGGGGGTGCCGGACTGGCTGTACCAGCGGCGGAAGCGAACGAGATCCACCCCGGAGGCATCCTCCATCGCCTGCACGAAGTCGTCGCAGGTGGCGGCAGAGCCGTCGTGACGCTCGAAGTAGAGGCGCATGCCCGCCAGGAAGGCGTCCTCCCCCAGCAGGGTGTGCATCATGCGGATCACTTCAGAGCCCTTCTCGTAGACGGTCAGGGTGTAGAAGTTGTTCATCTCGATCACCACATCCGGGCGGATGGGGTGGGCCATGGGGCCGGCATCTTCGGCAAACTGCGGACCGCGCACGGTGCGCACGTTGTTGATCCGGTTGACGCCGCGCGACCCCAGATCGGAGGAGAACTCCTGATCCCGGAACACCGTCAGCCCCTCTTTGAGGCTTAACTGGAACCAGTCGCGGCAGGTGACGCGGTTGCCGGTCCAGTTGTGGAAATATTCGTGACCGATCACCCGCTCGATGCCGTGGTAGTCCGCATCGGTGGCAGTGGCCGGGTTGGCCAGCACGAACTTGGAGTTGAAGATGTTGAGCCCCTTGTTCTCCATGGCCCCCATGTTGAAGAAGTCCACCGCCACGATCATGTAGATGTCGAGATCGTATTCGAGGCCAAAGCGCTGTTCATCCCAGCGCATGGAGTGGATGAGGCTCTCCATGGCGAAACCGGTGCGGTCCAGGTTGCCCTTGTCCACGAAGATTTCCAGCGCCACATCGCGACCACTCCGGGTGGTGTAGTGATTGCGCTCCACATCGAAGTCCCCCGCCACCAAGGCGAAGAGGTAGCTCGGCTTGGGGAAGGGATCCTGCCACTGCACGAAGTGGCGACCGTCGTCCAGATCGCCGCTCGCGACCTTGTTGCCGTTGGAGAGCAGATAGGGGTACTTGGCCTTGTCGGCGGTGATACGGGTACTGTAACGGGCCAGGATGTCTGGCCTGTCCATGTAATAGGTGATACGACGAAAGCCCTCGGCCTCGCACTGGGTGCAATAGGCATCGCCGGATTTGTAGAGCCCCTCCAGCGCCGTGTTGGCGGCGGGATCAATGTTGGTGACCACGGTCAGCACGCACTCGGCCGGCAGGTTGAACAGGGTCAGGCTGCTCTCTCCCTGCTCGTATTGCTGATAGGGCACGCCATCCACACTGACGCTGACAAGGTCAAGCCCCTCGCCGTCCAGCACCAGGGGTTCGTTGTGATCGCCGCTGCGACGCAAACGGGAGATGGCGGTGACCCGGGTCAGGGGCTCTTGCAGCTGAAAATCGAGATCCAGACTGTCACACCAATAGAGGGGAGCCTGGTAATCCTGGCGATATTTGGCCGTCATGGCCTGAGGTTGTTCAGTCATTATTGTGTGCTTCCACGCTTTGTTATTGACGTGTCAGAGGCTGTCACAAGGCTCGGACAGGGTCAAATAGTTTGCATTCAGGCAAAAGAAAGGGCGACCAGAGTCGCCCTTGTCATTTCGTTGCCAGCATCAGCTATTCTTGCTGAGGGTGGCCAGATCCGCCGTGATGTTGGCCGCTTCCACCTGGTATTCGTCAGGTGCCTCGAAATCGGTCGGCAGTTCATCCAGGCTCTTCACCGTCGGCTTGCCAAGACGGGTCAGCCGCTCATTGGCTCGCGCCAGCGCCTTCTCGTCCTGTTTGGCCTGTTCAGCCAGCCGCTCGGCTTCGTTCAGGGAGACCGACTTCTTGTCCTTGTCCGCCTGATACTCCTTGATGTCCTGCAGCACATAGGCAAATTCCGGATCCTTGGTGATCCGTGCCTCGTGGGCCGCTTTCAGCTTGGGCAGCAGGCTGGAGAAGTCCCCCAGTCGCTCGTAGCTGGCCGAGGCAATCTTGTCCCAGGGCAAGGCGTTGAACTCGCGGCTCTCCCCCGTCTCCCCCGGCGCTACCGCAGTCGGGAAGGCGATATCGGGTGCAACTCCCTTGTTCTGGGTGCTGCCGCCATCGATACGGTAGAACTTGGCGATGGTGTACTGCACGTGACCCAGCGGCTGCTCGTAGAAGTCATAGACCTTGGCGAGGCTGCGATGCTGCTGCACCGTCCCCTTGCCGAACGAGTTTTCGCCGAGGATCAGCGCACGACCATAGTCCTGCATGGCGGCAGCGAAGATCTCGGAGGCCGAGGCGCTGTAGCGGTCGATCATCACCGACATGGGGCCACCGTAGTAGACATTGCCGTCGTCGTCGCCATTGACGGTGATGCGACCCATGTGATCACGGATCTGCACCACGGGGCCGCTGGCAAAGAAGAGACCGCTCAGGGCGGAAGCTTCCGTCAGGGCACCGCCACCGTTGCCGCGCAGATCGACGATGAGGCCGTCGATCTTCTGCTTGTTGAGGCTGGAGATCTCCTTGATCACGTCGTCGTGCAGGTTGACGTAGAAGCTCGGGATCTCGAGCACGCCGATCTTCTTGCCCTCGGCGGTGATCACCTTGGACTTGGCGGCTCTGTCTTCCAGACGCACCTTGTCACGCACCAGCTCCACCAGCTCGGTCTTGGCGGTCGCGCCCTTGCCGCGCTGGATCTCCAGCTTCACCTTGCTGCCCTTGGGCCCCTTGATGAGCTCGACCACGTCGTCAAGACGCCAGCCAATGACATCCACGATCTTACCGTCGTCCTGCCCCACACCGGTGATCTTGTCATCGGGTTTCAGGTGATTGGACTTGGCCGCCGGGCCGCCTGGCACCAGGGAGCGGATGACGGTAAAGTCATCTTCCGCCTGCAGCACGGCCCCAATCCCTTCCAGCGAGAGGTTCATCTCGGTGTTGAACCGATCGGCGCTGCGCGGAGACAGATAGCTGGTGTGCGGTTCGATGGCGCGGGCGAAGGAGTTCATGAAGAGCTGGAACACGTCCTCGCTCTCGGTCTGGGACATCCGCTTGATGGCGTTGTTGTAACGCTTGCCAAGCAGCTCCTTGATCTCGGGCCACTCCTTGCCGCTGAGCTTGAGGCTCAGGGCATCGAACTTGACCCGCTGACGCCACAGCTCGTTGAGCTCGGCTTCATCCTTGGGCCAGGGAGCCCCTTCCCGATCGAAGACGTAATTGTCTTTCTGGGTAAAATCGAAGGGAGTGTCGAGCAGTTTGAGGGCGTATTCGAACCGCTCGTACCGCCGCTGCTGACTCAGGTTGAACATCTCGTAGGCCGGAGCCAGTCGCCCTCGCTCGAGGTCGGTGTCAAAACCGGTACGATATTTCTCAAAACGGCTGATGTCAGAGGCCAGAAACAGGTTGCGGCTGTAGTCCAGATTCTCCAGATACTTGTCAAAGATCACGGAGGAAAAGGCGTCGTCCAGCTTGAACTGTTTGTAGTGGGAGCGGGTAAACAGATTGGCAATTCGCTTGCTGGCCGTAGCATGTTGGCTCTCTTGAGCCAACACAGGCAAATCACTTTCCTTGAGCACCGGCTCGATGGCCTGTGCGAGCCCGGCAAGCGCCAGGCTACAGGCAACGAGTGAAAAACGAATCACGCCATGCTTCAACATTCGTCTCCTTAGAGAACCAGATGCTCGAACTTGACCCGCAACATCATGCCGGTCTGCAATTGAACCTGTACGTCATCCTTGGTCACTTCCTTGATGGTCGCAGGCACAGGGGACTTGCCCAGCACGACGCGCACGCCCTGCTCGACTTTCAGGGTAGCGGCATCCACTTTCACCAGCGGCGCATCGGCGACCGGTGCAGCCTTGGGAGCAGGGGCGGACTTGGGCTTGTCGGAGCGGGGAGCGTCAGCCTTGCGCGGCGCGTTGCGACGCGGCTGCTTGGGCTTGTCTTCCTTCTCCTTGGTGTTGGTGCGGCGGCTGGCAAAGACACGTTCCTTGCTCTCCTTGAGCGCCTGTTTGGCATGCTCGATGTGCTCTTCGGTGAGCAGCTCGCCCGGGTTGCCGTCCAGATCGACACGGGCCTGGCCAGCCTTGAGGCCATGCAGGTAACGCCAGCTGGAGGTGTATTGACGCAGAGCAGAGCGCAGCATGGTCTTGGAGACTCTCTCGTCATCAGCAAGACGCGCGGCCAGATCCTGGAAGATGCCAATCTTGAGTGGCTTGGCCTCTCCTTCAGCGATGAAGCAGGCCGGGAATTTCTCGACCAGGTAGGCGACGATCTCTTTACTGTTCTTCAGCTTTTCAGTGTTTTCCATGTATAACCTTGGCTTTCATATAGACGCACGGGCATGCCCGAACACAACAAAGGCCCCATTATAGAGAGCTTGGGACCTTTTGCGAACCATCTAGCAATGACTTAGAGCATGCTTTCCAAAATTTGCACCGTTTCTTCGAGGCCAATCCGGTCCTGCTCGTCAAAGCGGTTAAAGATTGGACTGTCGATGTCCAGCACCCCGATGATCTCCCCGCCACGGCGCAGCGGGATCACGATTTCCGAGTTGCTGGCACCGTCGCACGCAATGTGCCCCGCGAACTGGTGCACGTCGTCCACCAGCTGGGTCTTGCCCTCGGCAACCGCAGTGCCACAGACGCCGCGCCCGACCGGGATGCGCACACAGGCCGGCTTGCCCTGGAACGGGCCGAGCACCAGGGTCTCGCCCTGCAGCAGGTAGAAACCAACCCAGTTGATGTCAGCCAGTTCCTGATTGAGCAGGGCAGACAGGTTTGCCAGGGTGGCGATCATGTCGGGTTCGCCCTCTAGCAATGCCTGGGCCTGCTGGTTGAGCGTGCGATAAAATGCTTGTTTTTCAATCATGATTAAATGAACTTCACTCTTTGATAATCAATGCAAGGTACCGTCCTGCCTGAAAATTTCAAATCAATTTTCATTTATCCCCCCTCCTGGGGCCCGATGAGAGTCCGTTCAACGTGCCGCGCCCAACGTCAGTTGATGGCGCTGGCCATTGCTCCACTCGATGGTCAAGAGCCAGTCCATCGCCTCTGCCGTACAACTTCCCACCTGGGTCACCCCTCGCCACCCCGCATCGCTGGCTTCAAACAGCACGGGGATGAGCCCCATGAACATCTCCTTGCCCTCGAGCCAGGCCTTGACCGGCGTAATGGCCGGCACACCCCCTTGAAGGCGCAGGACAAAGTCATGTTCAGGGCGGATCGGCAAGCCATCGATGCTGACCGTCAGCGGGCGATCCCCGACGATGAGGCGGCAGGGGCTGTGGGACAGATCACAAATCTGAACATTGGAGCCCTCTGCATGGTCGCTTCCTGTGCCTGAAAACCAGGTTCGATAGGCCATCAGGGAGAGCAAAATGACCAGCACCATGGACAGGTGGACGATTTTGCGTGAAGTGAGTCTCTCTTTCATGAAAAAACAGCTCTGTAAGGTACGTAGAAAATGTAATTTTCGTGATCTGGCTCAAGGTAAAAACTGGCGGACATGAGACCCGCTGGAGCCAAATATATCACTGTTTGTACTGTTATTTTACCGGTCATTTCAGTATCATTCTCAATGGATTTTCATTTAACCACCTTTTGCTTTTCCTTTTATTAACAGATGTTAACGAGGGGATTTTGCAAAACCGGGGTGAAAATGGCCCAGGACACCGGGCAACACTAACAACAGCATCGGAAGCGGAATACAACGATGAGCCATACAACAAACCACCCTGAGTACAACTACACCGTTGTGCGCCAGTTCACCGTCATGACGATTGTCTGGGGTATCGTCGGCATGTCGGTGGGTGTATTGATTGCAGCCCAGTTGATCTGGCCTGCCCTCAACTTCGACACCCCCTGGCTGACGTACAGCCGTCTGCGTCCCCTGCATACCAATGCGGTCATCTTCGCATTTGGTTGCAGCGCCCTGATGGCCACCTCCTTCTACGTGGTGCAACGCACCTGTCAGGTCCGGCTGTTTGGTGGTCCCCTCGCCTCCTTCGTGTTCTGGGGCTGGCAGGCGATCATTCTGTCTGCAGCCATCTCGCTGCCGCTGGGGTACACCACCTCCAAAGAGTACGCCGAGCTGGAGTGGCCCATCGACATCGCCATCGCCGTGGTCTGGGTGAGCTATGCCATCGTCTTCTTCGGCACCTTGGTCAAGCGCACCACCTCCCACATCTATGTGGCGAACTGGTTCTTCGGTGCCTTCATCATCACGGTGGCCGTACTGCACATCGTCAACAACATGGAAGTGCCGCTCTCCGGCATGAAGTCCTACTCCATGTACTCCGGTGCCATGGATGCCATGGTGCAGTGGTGGTATGGCCACAACGCAGTGGGCTTCCTGCTGACAGCGGGCTTCCTTGGCATGATGTACTATTTCGTGCCCAAGCAGGCGGGTCGCCCCGTCTACTCCTACCGCCTCTCCATCGTGCACTTCTGGGCGCTGATCTCCCTCTATATCTGGGCCGGTCCGCACCACCTGCACTATACCGCCCTGCCTGACTGGGCCCAGTCGCTGGGCATGGTGATGTCCCTCATCCTGTTCGTGCCCTCCTGGGGCGGCATGATCAACGGCATCATGACCCTCTCGGGTGCCTGGCACAAGCTGCGTTATGACCCCATCCTGCGCTTCCTGATCGTCTCCCTGTCGTTCTACGGCATGTCGACCTTCGAAGGCCCCATGATGGCGATCAAGACCGTCAACGCCCTCTCCCACTACACCGACTGGACTATCGGTCACGTTCACTCCGGTGCCCTGGGCTGGGTTGCCATGGTGTCCATCGGTGCCGTCTACCACCTGATCCCGAACCTGTTCGGGCAGGGGCGCATGTACAGCATCAAGCTCATCAACGTCCACTTCTGGCTGGCCACCGTGGGCACCGTGCTCTATATCGTCGCCATGTGGATTTCCGGTGTGATGCAGGGCCTGATGTGGCGTGCGGTCAACGACGACGGCACCCTGACCTACAGCTTCGTGGAGGCGCTGCAAGCTTCCTATCCCTTCTACTTCGTGCGCTTCCTGGGTGGCTGCTTCTTCGTCACCGGCATGCTGCTGATGGCTTACAACGCCTATCGCACCGTCACTGCGCCCAAGGGTTCTCTGGAACCCGTCGCACAGCCAGCCTGATTTGAAGGGGTTTAAAGCATGAGCAACAACAACCGTCACGAGATTTTTGAAAAAAGCGTCCCCATGCTGGTGATTGGCATCATCTTCGCCATCAGCCTGGGGGGCCTGGTGGAAATCACCCCCCTGTTCTTCCAGAAGCAGACCAACGAGCCGGTGGAGGGCCTCAAGCCCTACACCGCCCTGCAGATGGAAGGACGCGACATCTACATCCGCGAAGGCTGCACCGTCTGCCACAGCCAGATGATCCGCCCGTTCCGCGCCGAGACCGAACGCTACGGCCACTACTCGGTTGCCGGCGAGAGCGTCTGGGAGCACCCCTTCCTGTGGGGCTCCAAGCGTACCGGCCCGGATCTGGCCCGGGTCGGCGGCCGCTACTCCGATGACTGGCATCGCGCCCACCTCATCAACCCGCGTGACGTGGTGCCCGAGTCCAACATGCCGGCCTTCCCCTGGCTCGAGACCAATGTGCTGAGCGGCGAGTTGACTGGCAAGAAGCTGGCTCTGTTCCGGGATCACTTCGGCGTGCCCTATACCGATGCCGACATCGCTGGCGCCGGTGAGGCCGTCAAGGGCAAGACCGAGCTGGATGCGCTGATCGCCTATCTGCAATCACTGGGCCATGCCCTGAAATAAGGAGTCGGGATATGGATTACGGCACATTTCGCGGCCTGTACACCCTGCTGCTGATGGTCATCATGATTGGCATCATCGTCTGGGCCTACAGCAAGCGCCGCAAGGCTTCTTTCGACGAGGCCGCCAACCTGGTTTTTGCCGATGACGAGCAACCCAGTGCTGATAACAAGAACGCAGGAGCGAAGCAATAATGAGCACTCTGTTTAGCATTTTTGTGACCGTCATAAGCCTTGGCACCATTCTCGGCTGCTTCCTGCTGCTGGCCTGGTGCATGAAGGACAAGATGGGAGCCGAAGAGGGCAAACCCATGGGTCACACCTTCGACGGCATCGAGGAGATCAACAATCCCCTGCCGAAGTGGTGGTCCTATATGTTCCTCTTCTTCATCGTCACCGGGCTCATCTACCTGCTCGCCTTCCCGGGCCTTGGCAACTTCAAGGGTCTGCTGGGCTGGCAGAGCTCCAACCAGGATGTGCGTTCCCTGGCCGAGTCCAAGGCGGCGGCCGAGTCTGCCAAGGCCGAAGGACGCGCGGTGGAATACGACCGGGAACTCGCCAAGGCCGACGAGATCTACGGCGCCAAGTTCCGCGAGCTGACCTATCAGGCTGACGGCAAGAGCTACAAGGAGATCACCGAGATCGCCAAGGATCCGGAAGCCCTGAAGGTGGGTCAGCGCCTGTTCCTGCAAAACTGTTCCCAGTGTCATGGCTCCGATGCCCGCGGTGGTCGCGGTTTCCCAAACCTGACCGACAGCGAATGGCAGTGGGGCGGCGCACCCGACCAGATCAAGACCACCATCATGGGCGGTCGTCAGGGGATCATGGCCGCCTGGGGCGAGATCCTGGGTCAGGACGGGGTGAAAGAGGTTGCCTCCTATGTGCTGAGCCTCTCCGGTCGTAAGGTTGATCTGGTGGAAGCCAAGAAAGGGGAAGCACGCTTTGCCATGTGCGCCGCCTGCCACGGTCCGGATGCCAAGGGCGGCATCGCCTTCGGCGCACCGGATCTCACCAACAACATCTGGCTCTATGGCGGCTCCCGTCAGGTGGTCGAACAGACCATCACCCACGGGCGCCACGGCGTGATGCCGGCCTGGAAGGACATTCTGGGGGAAGACAAGGTACATCTGCTCGCTTCCTACGTTTACAGCTTGTCCCACAACGATCGGCAAAATCAGCAGTAACATGTGATAAGCACGTGATTAATCAGCAAAAAGCCTCGACTCTTCGAGGCTTTTTGCTATCTTGTGTTGGCTGAATTACCGCCATTTCGTTAACCATTTGTTTCGGTAGCATCATGACTCAACCCTGGTATCGCCAATTCTGGCCCTGGTTCATCATCGCCCTCCCCTGCGCCGCCGTGGTAGGCAGCATCGCCACCGCCATCATTGCCAGCAAGGATGGGGTCAACCTGGTGGCGGAGGACTACTACAAGCAGGGCAAGGAGATTAACCAGGATCTCAGCAAGTTCGATCGCGCCGAGGCGCTCGGCATCCGTATCGCCCTCAATGTCAGCGACAAGGAGCTGACGTTAAATCCACTGTCCGGGGATTTCCCCCTCGGGCAGGCACTGCACCTCTCCCTGTTTCATCCCACGTTGGCGGGCCTGGACAGCGAACATCTGCTGACGGCCGATGGCAAGGGAGTCTATCGCCTGATGCTCGACAAGCCCCTCACCGGCAAGTGGCACGTGCGGGTCGATGCCTTCAACCATGAATGGCGCCTCCAGGAGACGGCACAACTGCCGACTCAGGCAGCGATTGAGCTCGATCCCAAGGGACGTTGAATCACGAAGGCAGGGTGATCGGCACGCCGGTCAGCCGCCCTTCTCCCCGACCCGGCCTGCAGGGCTGCATCAAAGAGGGATGATCACCATGACCGGCTGTTTTCACTGTGGTGAACCGGTTCCCACTGGCAGTAACTTTACTCTCGAGATCAAAGGCATCGCTCAGCCGATGTGTTGCCCTGGCTGTCAGGCCGTGGCACAGACCATTCTCGAATGCGGCCTCGCCAGTTATTACGAACACCGCACCGCTCCCGGCATCAAGGGGGAACTGGTGCCCGAAGAGCTCGCCGCCCTCACCCACTACGATCTGGCGGAGGTGCAGCAGGAGTTCGTCACCGACACCGGTACGGGTCGCGAAACTACGCGCGAGATCCAACTGACGGTGGAAGGTTTGAGCTGCGCCGCCTGTGCCTGGCTCATCGAGCGGCACCTGATGACCCTGCGCGGTCTGCGTTACATCAACGTCAATACCACCACCCATCGCGCCCGCATCAAGTGGGATCCGGCCCAGCTCTCTTTGAGCGACATTCTCAAGGGCTTTGCCAGGGTCGGCTATCGCGCCTATCCCTTCCAGACTCATCAGCAGGAAGCGCTCTACGCCAAAGAGGTGCGCAGCTACATGTTCCGCATGGCGCTGGCCGGCCTTGGCTCCATGCAGGTGATGATGTGCGCCGTGGCACTCTACATGGACCTCTTCATCAGCGTGGAAGAGGAGTTCATGATCTACTTCAAGTGGATAAGCCTTCTGCTCTCCACCCCCATCATGATCTACTCGGCCCAGCCTTTTTACGTGGGGGCATGGCGCAGCCTGAAGCAGGGGCACCTCTCCATGGATGTTTCGGTGTCGCTGGCACTGATCGGCGCCTTCGTCGCCTCCATCTGGGCCACGGTCTTCAACACGGGTGAGGTCTATTACGACTCCATCACCATGTTCGTCTTTTTCCTGCTGTTGGGCCGTCTGCTGGAACTACGAGCGAGGCGCAAGGCGTCGGAGTCGAGCTCCAACCTGGCGCGTCTGGTGCCCATCATGGCGACCCGCATCGATGATGACGGCGAACACGAGGTGGCCGCCAAGACGCTGCGAGTCGGAGACAGGGTGCGGGTACTCGCGGGGGCCACCCTGCCGGCAGACGGCATCGTCACCTTGGGCCAGGCCAGCCTCAACGAATCCATGCTGACTGGCGAACAGTTGCCTCTGCTCAAGCAGGCCGGGGATCCCGTCTATGCAGGCACCATCAATACCGATGCCCCCCTGGAGATCCGGGTCAGCCATCCCATTGAAGAGTCGCGTCTGGCCCAGATCATGCGCCTGCAGGATCATGCTCTGGACGACAAGCCCGCCATCGCCCAACTGGCGGACGTGCTGTCGCGCCACTTTATCCTGGTGCTCCTGATCATTGCGTCCGCGGTCTGGACCTTCTGGCATTTTCATCAGCCCGAGCGGGCCTTCTGGGTCACCCTGGCGGTGCTGGTGGCGACCTGTCCCTGCGCCCTCTCGCTGGCCACCCCGACCGCACTGACCTCGGCCACTGCCAACCTGACCCGCAGCGGCATCCTGCTGCGCCGCGGCCACGTGCTGGACATTCTGACCCGGGCCAACCGCATCGTGATGGACAAGACGGGAACCCTGACCACGGGCAACATCAGCCTGGTGAGCACCCAGCCCCTCGGCGAGCTCGACGCAGCCCGCTGCCTCGCACTCGCCCATGCCCTGGAGACCTACTCCGAGCACCCCATCGCCCGTGCGTTTCGAAGCAAACCACTGGCGGACGGGGTGCCGCTCGCCGCCAGCGACGTCACCCCCGTCATCGGCCACGGCGTGCAGGGAGTAATTGAGGGCAAGCATTACCGCATCGGCAGTGCACGCTGGCTCGAACTGGCGCAAGAAGAGAATGCCGCTCAAGGGCTGACCATCTATCTGGCCGATGAACACGGACTGCTGGCCCGTTTCATCCTGGCCGACACGCTGCGCCCCGATGCCGGTGCACTGATCCAGGCCTTCAAGGAGGCAGGCCTGCAAACCACCATTCTCACCGGCGACGGTTCGGACCAGGCGGACATGCTGGCCCGCGAGCTGGGGGTCGATGAGCTGGTAAAAGGGGTCACCCCGGACGGCAAGCTGGCCTATCTCAAGGCCCGGGAAGCGGCCGGGGATATCAGCATCATGGTGGGAGATGGCATCAACGACGCCCCTGTGCTGGCCGGCGCCCACGCGTCCTTTGCCATGGCCGGGGGCACGGATCTGGCCAAGAACAGTGCCGACGCCATCCTGCTGGCCGACGATCTCTCCCGTCTGCTGGCCGCCCGGGCCCAGGCCCTGCGCACTCGCAAGATCATCAAGGAGAACTTTGCCTGGTCCATCGGCTACAACCTGCTTGTGCTGCCGCTGGCGGCAAGTGGCTGGCTCCCCCCTTATCTGGCGGCTGCTGGCATGTCCCTGAGCTCCCTCATCGTGGTCACCAACTCCATGCGGCTCAACCGGTGAGCAGCCATCTGGCATCCTCCCGGGTGGCGGCACCTCTTGCCTCGCCGGGTTATCATCCCCCTTTCACCACAGGGTCCGCGCCATGAACATTATCTTCGTCCTCATCCCCATCGCCATCCTGTTCGTTGTCATTGCCGGCGCCGTCTTCTTCTGGGCCATCCGCTCCGAGCAGTTCGAGGATCTCGACAGGCAGGGCTCCAACATCCTGTTTGACGAGGAGCAGCGCCCCTTGCCCCCCTCTGAACAACAAGCAGAACAGGAAAACAGGCCCCATGACCAGCAGCCTTGACCTCATGGGCGCCCTGCTGGTCGGGCTTGCCGGTGCCGGCCACTGTATCGGCATGTGTGGCGGCGTGTCCGCAGCGCTCTCCATGGCCATACCTGCCGAGAAGCAGCATTTTTGGGGCAGGCTCGGTTATCTGCTCAACTACAACCTGGGGCGCATCCTGAGCTATGTGCTGGCGGGCGCGCTGGTGGGCGGCTTGCTCGCCACCACCACGGAGATAGGCGCTGGCAAACACGCCCTGGCAGGGCTTCGCCTCATCGCCGCCCTGCTGATGATAGCGCTCGGCCTCTACTTGGCTGGCTGGTGGCATGGCGTCTTGCTGCTCGAGCGCATCGGTGCGAAGTTCTGGCCTCTCATCAAGCCGCTGGCAGGCAGGTTTCTCCCGTTTACATCAGCCAGGCAGGCCCTCCCCTTTGGCATGATATGGGGCTGGCTCCCTTGCGGCCTCGTCTACTCCATGCTGACCTGGAGCGCTGCCGCAGGCTCCGCGAGTGGCGGGGCACTCATCATGCTCTTTTTCGGCCTCGGCACCCTGCCGACCCTGTTTGCGCTAGGGGGGCTGGCAGACCGATTGCGCTACTGGCTCACCCTGCGCAGCCTGCGCCTTGGGGGCGCCTTGCTGCTTATTGCCTACGGGATCCACACCCTCTGGATCGGGATGGCGTCCTTTTGAAACCCTATCCAAAACGGATGAGATGGTGGTAAACTTGTTTGATATAAATCAATTATTCATTTGAGCCTATGATCCCGGACAAGAAACCTGGCAGACGTATTCAGAGCGGTGGCTGTGCAATTCATTGCCAGGATTGCAGCATCAGCCAGCTCTGCATCCCCTTCACCCTGAACGATAACGAGCTCGATCAGCTCGACAGCATCATCGAGCGCAAAAAGCCGTTCCAGAAGGGTGAAGAGTTGTTCAAGGCCGGCGATGAGCTCAAGTCGCTCTATGCCATACGTTCCGGGACCATCAAGTCATACACCATCACCGAACAGGGTGACGAACAGATCACCGCCTTCCACCTCGCCGGTGATCTGGTCGGTTTCGACGCCATCCACAAGCAGGCCCACCCCTCCTTCGCCCAGGCGCTGGAAACCGCCATGGTGTGCGAAATACCGTTCGATGTGCTCGACGACCTCTCTGGCAAGATGCCCAAACTGCGCCAGCAGATCATGCGGCTGATGAGCAACGAGATCATGGGCGACCAGGAGATGATACTGCTGCTCTCCAAAAAGAACGCCGAAGAGCGCCTCGCTGCCTTCCTGCACAATCTCTCGGTTCGTTTCTCCGAGCGCGGCTTCTCCGCCAAGGAGTTCCGCCTCTCCATGACCCGTGGAGACATCGGCAACTACCTCGGTCTCACCGTCGAGACCATCAGCCGCCTGCTGGGCCGTTTCCAGAAATCCGGTCTCATCAGCGTCAAAGGCAAATACATTACTGTACTGGACAACGTTGCCTTGGGCGTCATGGCCGGAGCCACTCGTCCTCCCTGCGGTTAATCCCCGTTTATTCCCTTTTTTGCCGGATCGGATCACCCTGAAATTTGATCCGGCACACCTTCCCGTCTCCCCCCTTGGACTAAGCTGTAATAGCTAAAGAGTTGCCATCATTGGCCTTTTTGCTAAGGAGGAGAACATGGTCAAGTACCGAAACATTCTGGTGGTGATCAATCCCGAGGAGGAGCGCCAGATCGCGCTCGAGCGCGCGGTCAAGGTCGCCGAGCTGGATGAGGGTGCCCAGCTGACCCTGCTCCTGACGATTTACGACTTCTCTTACGAGATGACCGCCATGCTCTCGGCAGACGAGCGGGAAGAGATGCGCCATGGTGTCATCGCCCAGCGTCGGGAGTGGCTCGACGAGATCCTCACTCCCTATCGGGCCAGAGGGCTGGAATGCGAAGTGAAAGTGCTTTGGCACAACCGTCCCTTCGAGTGCGTCATTCAGGAAGTGCTGGAACAGCGTCACGATCTGGTCGTCAAGGCTACTCACAAACACTCCTTCCTGCAAACCTTCATCTTCACCCCCACCGACTGGCACCTGCTGCGCAAATGCCCCTGTCCGGTTCTGCTGGTAAAAGAAGGGCACTGGCAACGGGGGGGCAACCTGATTGCCGCCATCAACTGCTCGAGCGATGACAAGGAGCAGAAGGTGCTTAACGAGCGGATCACCCGCGAGGGGATCGCCATCGCCGAGCTGCTTGGTGCCAGTCTCTATCTGGTCAACACCTACCCGGGCACCCCGGTCAATGTCGCCATCGAACTGCCAGAGTTCGATCCCAACGCCTACAACGATGCCATTCGCAAACACCATGAAGATCTGCTGCGGGAACATGCCGATCAATTCGGCATCAACCACATGTGGACCAAGGTGGCGGAAGGCTTGCCGGAGGAGGTGCTGCCGGACATGGCGGACGATCTGAATGCCACCCTGATGATCATGGGATGCGTCGGCCGTACCGGCCTCTCTGCCGCCCTGCTTGGCAACACCGCCGAGCACGTGGTGGACAGGCTCAACTGCGACATTCTCATCCTCAAACCCGACGATTACAGCTGCCCTGTGGATGACAGGCGTCATCCTGCATAAGCGTTTCTTGCCCTCCCCCGGGACATGGCTATAATAAGCCGCTTATTTTTGTCCCGGGTTTGAGGCCATGCTAGAAGAGCTTAACGCCAAAGAGAAATACAGTTTCAACAAGCTGCAGAAACGTCTGCGGCGCAACGTGGGCCAGGCCATCGCCGACTTCAACATGATTGAAGAGGGTGACAAGATCATGGTCTGCCTGTCTGGCGGCAAGGACAGCTTTGCCATGCTCGACATCCTGATGAGCCTGAAGGCCAGCGCCCCCATCCATTTCGATCTGGTGGCCGTCAACCTGGATCAGAAGCAACCCGGCTTCCCCGAGCACGTGCTGCCCGAATACCTGAGCACTCTCGGCATCGACTTCAAGATCGTGGAAGAAGATACCTATTCCATCGTCAAGGAGAAGGTACCGGAGGGCAAGACTACCTGCGCGCTCTGCTCCCGCCTGCGCCGCGGCATTCTGTATCGCACCGCCCAGGAGCTGGGCTGTACCAAGATCGCCCTTGGCCATCACCGTGACGACATCCTCGAGACCCTGTTCCTCAACATGTTTTACGGTGGCAAGCTCAAATCCATGCCCCCCAAGCTGGTGAGCGACGATGGCAAGAACGTGGTGATCCGCCCCCTGGCCTACTGCAAGGAGAAAGATCTGGTGCGCTATGCCGAGGTCAAGGCCTTCCCCATCATCCCCTGCAACCTGTGCGGCTCCCAGGAGAACCTGCAGCGCCAGGCCATCAAGCAGATGATGCAGGAGTGGGATCGCCGCTTCCCAGGCCGTCTCGAGACCATGTTCACCGCCATTCAGGACGTGATCCCGAGCCACCTGCTCGATCACCAGCTGTTTGACTTCAAGAGCATCAATCGCGACTCCGGCATCATCGACGGTGGCGACAAGGCATTTGATCCGCCCGAGCTGCCCAAGGTGCCGCTGCTGGACATCGACGAGATGGACATGCTGGACGTGATTGAGGTGCGCTAAGCCCCGTCACCCACAAAAAAGGAGCGCCAGGCGCTCCTTTTTTCATTCTGGCAATCTGCGGACTCGGGTCGCTACTCCTTGTGTAGCCAGGGGGTCAGGCGCAGGATCTCCCCTTGCAGTTGCAGCTTGCCCTGGGCAAACCCCTTCAGCTGCGCATTGCTGAGCAGCAGTTGCCCCTGCTGCCAGGAGACGGCCTCCTGACGGGCACCCTCCACAAGGTAGGCTGTGCCTGCGGGCGCCACCATGGAGATCCGCACCCCTTCCATCTTGGGCAGGAAATACTGGCCGACCATGCCGGCCATCTTGTCGAGCAATCGCTGCATCTGCTGCTGACGCGAGACAAGTTCGGCCAGCGGCACCTCGGGTGTGGCGGGGGCGTCAGCCATCACCTGTACCGACAGATCACAGGCGGCGTGGGCCTCGGTGAGCCCCACCACCACGATCGCCTTGTCGAGGTTGAGATCATCGTCATAGGGCAGACGCAGTTCGCCATCCACCGTGACCTCGGCGGGCACATCCCTGTCCGGGGTCGAGACCCGGGCCGAGGTGAGCCCGCAGCGCCGACCGTTCTGTTGACTGGCCAGATAAAAGCCCAGTCTGGCGTGGCCAAATTCCCCCTTGGCGAAGGTCTTCATCTGGCTGTAGAAGGTGCCGTAGTCGAGTTCAAGGGACGGCTCAGCCTGTCCCAGCATGGGCATCAGCAGGAGCGCCGCCATCCCGTATCGCTTGTTCATATGCCATCCTTTTGCATCATGCTCCGGGCGGGTCGACACCGGCTGACCCCTGGTATTCCATTATGCGTTGAAATGATCCGGGCCCTGCCCGTTGTTGCCACTGGCAACCTCGGTCACTTCGACTGCCACCCCACACAGATCCCGGTAGAGAATGCCCTTGCAGTTGAAGTAGAGCGGCGCCACCCAGATAAGTCCCAGCCCCATGGGGATGAGCGCCAGGAAGAAGAGTGCCAGCATGACCCCGTGCAGCAGCACTATGCTGGGCCAGCCCCGGGCAAAGAGCTTGAGGGAGACCAGAATGGCCTGAGCCGGGGAAAGACCGCGCTCCAGCACCAGAGGTACGGTAAACACCAGCCCCATGCCCACCAGGGCGGAAGGGATGAAGGCCAGCATCACAGGCACACCCAGCAGCTCGAACAGGGGTCCAAACAGGCTGGTGATGAGGCTGCCGAGCAGACTCAGGCTGCCCAGGCGCAGGAAGTGGCGGAAGAAGTCGAACACCTGGCTCGGCCGGGCGCGTACCCCCACCGACTGCTGCAACCCCAGCATGTCGAGGGAGGAGGTCATGGGTGACATGATCACCGTGACCAGCAGGCTCAGGATCAGGGCCATATCCATATCCCCTCCTTCACGGGCGACATAGGGCGTCAGCAAGGTATTGCTCAGCAGGATCCAGATTGCCATGACCCCGGCGATGGCCAGCGCCAATCCGAAACCGGTGCGACGAGTCTGTTGCCACCCCTCTTTCAACACCCCTTGCAGGTCCAGACGATATCCCTGGCTGAGGGACTGTTCGAGGGTTCCACCGATCCGCATTCTATTACTCAATTGACTGTCCAACATTCACTGACGACTGATCCAAGGTGGCACATTATAGCGGTTTGAACCGGCATGCGTAGCCGTTTTTCCTGTTATCTTCCGTTCAGAAAGCCATTGATACCAAAGGCCTTGCAGCCCTACTTGATGAAGTTCCCCTCACCCTTGGCCCCTCTGTCCAACGGGAGTAGGATGTTGACATCCTCCCCCACCTTAGAGCTTCGCGTCACAGGAGGGGGATTCCCATTACTGGGTGATAGCTGCTCGCGCAGTACCGGGTTCCTGCTTCATCGGGCGGCCTGATTGCACCACGCCTCCACAGGCTAAAACGGCGTGTCCCGCCGCTAAAATATTGCGAGCGCCGTTCACATCGGCGTTCGCCTCATAACCACACGCAGCGCATTTAAACTGGCTTTGCGTCTGGCGGTTATCCTTCGCAGTATGCCCACAACAGGCGCACTGCTGGCTCGTGTAGGCCGGGTTTATCGCCAACACCTGACCGCCTCGCCATGCCTGCTTATATTCGAGCTGGCGGCGCAGCTCAAACCAGCCCTGATCTAATATCGAACGATTCAGCCCTGATTTTGCCCGGACGTTGCGCCCCGGCTGGCTGGTCGTGCCCGCTGCTGATTTTGACATGCTGGCAACCTTCAAATCCTCAATGACGATCATCGCGTGGTTTTTGCTGATAGTCGTTGTGACCTTGTGAAGGTAATCGCGGCGGGTATTGGCGATATGTGAATGCAGCCGCTGGATCTTGGCTTTTTGTTTCTTCCAGTTGCTGCTGAACTTTACCTTTTTGCTCAACTGGCGTTGGAGCCTTGCCAGCTTGGTCTGATTGGTTTTGAAGCTGTTGACGGGCTCAAACA
>NZ_PQLN01000295.1:0-504 GCF_002919855.1 Aeromonas sp. ASNIH8
TGCTCAGGAGTCTCGGGGGCTCGGGCCCCCAGACAGACCAGATCAAGAAAGCAACAACCGCGATAAGTATCACCAGAGGAACAAACCAGCCTGAAACGCTGTCTGCCATTCTCTGGATGGGGGCACGCGAACGCTGTGCATCAGCGACCATCTGAACAATTCGTGAGAGCATCGTCTCATCACCGACTTTCTCTGCACGGATGATAAGACTACCTGTCTGATTAATCGTCCCCCCAATGACAGGGTCACCCTTCGTTTTGGTAACCGGCATAGACTCCCCGGTCACCATCGATTCATCCACGGTTGTTTTGCCTTCGATCACGATACCGTCGACCGGAATACTCTCTCCAGGTCTGATGCGGAGCTTATCGCCAGGCAGGACATCTTCCGCATTAATATCCGTTTCATGACCGTCATGATCCAGCCGTCTGGCGGTTTTGGGGGCAAGGTTCAGAAGCGCAGTAATGGCGCCTGAGGTTTGTTCCCGTGCCCGCAGCTCAAGAA
>NZ_PQLN01000033.1:0-42615 GCF_002919855.1 Aeromonas sp. ASNIH8
TGTTTGAGCCCGTCAACAGCTTCAAAACCAATCAGACCAAGCTGGCAAGGCTCCAACGCCAGTTGAGCAAAAAGGTAAAGTTCAGCAGCAACTGGAAGAAACAAAAAGCCAAGATCCAGCGGCTGCATTCACATATCGCCAATACCCGCCGCGATTACCTTCACAAGGTCACAACGACTATCAGCAAAAACCACGCGATGATCGTCATTGAGGATTTGAAGGTTGCCAGCATGTCAAAATCAGCAGCGGGCACGACCAGCCAGCCGGGGCGCAACGTCCGGGCAAAATCAGGGCTGAATCGTTCGATATTAGATCAGGGCTGGTTTGAGCTGCGCCGCCAGCTCGAATATAAGCAGGCATGGCGAGGCGGTCAGGTGTTGGCGATAAACCCGGCCTACACGAGCCAGCAGTGCGCCTGTTGTGGGCATACTGCGAAGGATAACCGCCAGACGCAAAGCCAGTTTAAATGCGCTGCGTGTGGTTATGAGGCGAACGCCGATGTGAACGGCGCTCGCAATATTTTAGCGGCGGGACACGCCGTTTTAGCCTGTGGAGGCGTGGTGCAATCAGGCCGCCCGATGAAGCAGGAACCCGGTACTGCGCGAGCAGCTATCACCCAGTAATGGGAATCCCCCTCCTGTGACGCGAAGCGCTAAGGTGGGGGGAGGATGTCAATGCCGCGAGCAGCCGTCAACAAGCCGGACAGGTTAGACGAAGTTGGCCAGGTTGATGCCAAACTCCTTGGGGTCCACCGTGCTCTCTATGGTCTCTTGAACCCCTTTCTTAGCGAGATCCAGCCACTGCACATCGAGATAGTGTCGACGACCGGCGTGATAGATCACCTTGACCACGGGCTTGAGCGGTTGTTGTTCATTGCGTTGCATTACGACAGCCAAACGTTGGTTGGAGAGCTGCACCAGGGTGCCCACCGGATAGACCCCCATGCACTTGATGAATTTGGTCACCAGGTCGGCATCAAAATGCAGATCAACCCCCTTGAGCAAAATGCGAAACGCCTGGGTAGGCTGCATGCCTTGTTTGTAGACCCTGTCTGCCGTCACCGCATCGTAGACATCGACGATGCCACTCATGCGGGTGTAGAGGGAGAGCTGATCCCCCTTGAGGCGCCGCGGGTAGCCGGTGCCATCGATCCGTTCGTGATGATTGGAAGCGACTTCCAGCATGATGGGGGTGATGCCGGCGGTGGCGGCCAGGATGTCGTGGCTGTGGATGACGTGCTCGCGCATCACCTCCAGCTCCTCATCGGTGAGCTTGCCCGGTTTGTTGAGCACCTCGTCCGGGGTCATGATCTTGCCCACGTCGTGGAGCAGGCCACCCAGGGTCAGCTCCTTGAGCACGCTGCGATCCAGCCCCAGATAGCGGCCGAAGTTCGCCAGGAGGATGGCGACATTCATGGAGTGCTCCATCAGGTAGGCATCCTTGGCACGGATCCGCGCCAAACAGAGCATGGCATCGCCGTGGGTGAACATGGTATCGACCATCTCTTCGGCCACGGCGGCAAGGGGCGTGATGTCGATGGGCTCACCGGCCTTGAGATGGCGAATGAACTTGCCCTGGAGTTCGCGCGCTTCCTGATAGAGCCGACGGATCTTGAGCTCGCGCCCTTCACCACTGCCGATCTGACGAGAGGAGCCCGCCCCGTTTGTCACCACATCCGCCGGGCTTGCCGTGCCCCCTCCCGGCAGCTTGCTGCGGGCAAGATCCACCCGCACCGTCAGCACGCCGCGCCGGATCAGCGCCTCCACCTGTTGAGGGTTGGTCACCATGCCCGTCTGGGCAATTTCCATGGCGCCGGTCTGGCTGGCAATGGCAATGACATACATGCCAGGTTTCAACTGGCTGACGGGGATGACGGGGTGAGACTTAGTCGGCTTCATGGGTACATCCTGGGCTTATTATTATGTGTGATGTCGGTCTGCTGACGGCAGTCTATCACTGGCACATCATGGCGTCAGGCGCCATCTTGAGTCCCTGTCGCTTAGTACTGGTGTTGTCGGGTCTGACCGATATAATATCGCCCCCAATCATGATGGATTCCGAGGTTTTTGCATGCGGCTCGACAAATTTCTTTGCGATTGCTCCGATTTGACCCGTTCCCAGGCGGGCAAGCTGATCCGTCAGGGGGAAGTGCTGGTAGACGGCGTGCTGGTCAAGCAGCCCGCCTTTCACATCAATGAGCAACACCAGATCGAGTTTGACGGTGTGACCTTGACCCTGAACCAGCAGAATCGCTACTTCATGCTGCACAAGCCGGAAGGATACGTCTGCTCCAACGAGGATCCGGATCACGCCACCGTGTTCCACCTGCTCGACGAGCCGGCCATGGGCAAACTGCATGTGGTGGGGCGCCTCGATCTCGATACCACCGGGCTGGTGCTGATCACCGATGATGGCCAGTGGTCCCATCGCATCACGTCGCCCCGTCACGAGTGTGCCAAGACCTACCATGTTTGGCTGGCGGACCCCGTGAGTGAAGAGGCCATCTCGCTCTTTGCTGACGGTATCTATCTGCGCAACGAGAACGACAAGACCCGCCCTGCGGAGCTGGAAATCCTGGACGATCGGGAAGCACGCCTGACCATCCACGAGGGCAAGTATCACCAGGTGAAGCGGATGTTCGCCGCCATCGGCAACAAGGTGGTCGGACTGCATCGGGAACGCATCGGCGATCTGGCTCTGGACGATGAGCTGGCACCGGGGGAATACCGGGAGCTGACCGAAGAGGAAGTGGCTCTGTTCTAGGGGCGCGATCGCCTCTCTCCCTGTCCGGCGCGGGGGAGCATCGGCGGCTCAGAGCCGCCGATGGGCGTGTTGGTCCTTCCTTCTTGCAGGAGAGACGGGGCTCAGTTCCCCATTCCCAGCACCAGGGCCGTGCCCAGGGTGGCCAGCAGGGCTCCGGCCCAGGCGGGGAGCGAGGGACGCATCCCCGAGTGCCACCACAGCAAGGGCAGCAGAATGACCGGTGTGGTGGAAGACAAGATGGCCACCATGCCCACATCTCCCTGACGCAGGGCCACCAGGATCAGGGTCATTCCCAGCGTCATCGCCAGAAATCCGTTGATGCCTATCATGCCGAGCACCTGCCGGTTGATGGGGTTGTGCGGCATGGCGAGCGGCAGGCGCAGCGCCCGCAAGACGCAGTGTGCCAAGAGGGCGCTGCCCATGCGCACGCCGGAAGCGCTCACCGCGTCCACGGTGCCGCTCATCATCACCGGCTTGGCGATGATGGCTCCGAGGCTCTGGCACAGGGCTGCGGTGAGGCCAAGGGCTATGCCGACCACGAGGCGGCCGCGCACCTGCTCCCATTCGTTCTGCTGGTTGTCGCCACGACGACCAAACAGGATGGCGAGCATGACCCCGGCCAGGACCAGCAAGGCGCCTGGCAGGCGCCAACCATCGAGCCGCTCGCCAAAGAGCCAGAGCCCGAGCAGGGCGGAGAAGAGGGCGTGGCAGGAGAAGAGCAGACCGCTGCGCCTGGGGCCGAGTCGGTTCATGCAGGCAAAGAGGGCAGTATCGCCGACGAAGATGCCGATGAGACCGGAGAGGGCCAGCAGGGGAAGGGCGCTCTCGGTGAGGGTCTGCCAGCCTCCCGTCACCAGACTTGCGCTGGCCAGCATCAGGCTGACCAGGAACATCCGCCAGCGGCTGTAGGCAAAGGCCCCCAGATGGCGAGCCGGTTTGACGGAGATGAGGGCGGCGATCGCCCATAAACTGGCGGCAGCCAGCGCCAACCATTCGTAACCCATAAAGACCCCTGAAACGGTAGACGACAACCGGACCTACAGGCGACATATCACCCCGGGCCGATTGCCAAGGGGGCAGGGGAGTGCGCCTTCTGGCGATTGCGCCCACCCGTGGCGGCCGTGTCGTCATAAACCTTGAAAAAAATAGCCCGGAAGACTCCCTCTATCGGGCAGGCCCGATACAATACGGGTCGTCTTCGGGGATAACAAGCGCGGCATGATGCATTCGGTTCCAGGCGCGCCGCCGGCCTTCCCCCCATTGCAGTCAAAAGAATTGAACGAGGTTGATGTCATGTTTTACCGTTTCGCCGCCAGGCCAGTCCGCCGCTGGCTCTCTCCCTTGCTGTTCGGGTTGATGGCGGTGCCGCCGCTTCAGGCCACTACCGTGGTGCAGCAGCCCGTGCTGTCGGACAGGCAGACCCTGGTCAAGGGCAATGGCGCCGAACCCGAGTCCCTCGATCCGGCCCTGATCCGCTCCGGTTTCCCGGGGGAGGTGGTGCTGGTGGACCTGTTCGAGGGGCTGGTGAGCGAGGATGGTCAGGGCAAGATAGTGCCCGCCCAGGCCCAGCGCTGGGAGACCAGCGAGGATGGGCTGGTGTGGCGCTTCTTCCTGCGTCCCCAGCTCAAATGGTCCAACGGCGAGCCGCTCACCGCCCGGGATTTCGTCTACGCCTGGCGGCGGCTGCTGAACCCGGCGCAGGCTTCCCCCTCCGCCGGCCTGCTGCTGGCGACCGGCATCAACAATGCCCAGTCCATCTATGCCGGGGCGCTCGACCTCGATGCCCTGGGGGTGGAGGCAGAAAGCGACCAGATCCTGAAAGTGACCCTGGAGCGCCCCGTTCCCTATTTCCTGCAACTGGTCAGCCAGCGCCCCTTCGTGCCGGTCAACGAGCGGGTTATCGCCCAGTTTGGCAAGCAGTGGACCCAGCCAGGCAAGATGGTGAGCAATGGCCCCTACAAGCTGGCGAGCTGGGTGGTGAACGAGCGCATCGAAGCCGAACGCAACCCCCAGTACTGGGATGATGCCCATACCCGGATCCAGCGGGTGACCTACCTGCCGCTCGCTTCCCAGCATGGGGAGCGGCTGCGTTACGAAGCGGGGGAGATCCAGCTCACCAACAAGGTGGCGTTGGAGTACTACCAGAAGACCATGCAGGAGGCACCGGAGCGGATCTGGGGTCTGCCGCTGCTTGGCACCTATCTTTACACCTTCAATCTCAATCGCCCCGAGTTGCAGGATGTGCGGGTGCGCCAGGCGCTCTCCATGGCCATCGATCGCCACCTGCTGACCGAGAAGGTGAGCGGCCAGGGGGAGCGCTCTGCCTGGTCACTGCTGCCCGCCATGCCGGGTTATGACGAGCTGGATATCCCCCTCTCCCGGGAAGACCAGCCGACCCGGTTGGCCCGGGCCGCCGCACTGTTGGCCCAGGCGGGCTACAACAGCGCCCATCCCCTCAGGCTGACACTGACCTACAACACGTCGGAGAACCACAAGAAGCTGGCCCTGGCGGTGGCGGCCATGTGGAAACCGCTGGGGGTAGAAGTCTCCCTCAACAACATGGAGTGGAATGCCTATCAGGTGGCCAAGGACAGTGGAGATTTCATGCTGGCTCGTTCATTTTTGTTTGGTGATTATGTCGAGCCGTCGTCCATGCTTGGCAGTTTCCGCTGCCAGGATCCCCAGAACGAGAGCGGCTACTGCAACCCCGCCTTCGATGGTCTGCTGCAACAGGCCGCCGAGACCCTGGATGCCAACGCCCGGTCCGGGATCTATCATCAGGCCGAGCAACTGCTGATGGAGGAGGTGCCCGTCATCCCCGTCTATCACTACAACCAGATGCGACTGGTGGACCCGGCACTGCGCGGCTTGCCGAGCCGCAACCTCAAGGGCGCCATCGCCACCAAGGATCTCTATTTCAGCCAGCCATGAGGAGTGTGGAATGAAGATTGCCATTGTCTCGGATCTGCACGGCAGTCTGACTGCCCTCGAGCAGGTGCTGGCGCAACTCGCTCCCTGGCAGCCTGATCACTATCTGCTGCTCGGGGATCTGCTCAATCACGGGCCGCGCAATCCGGTGCCGGCGGGGTATGATCCTGCCGCCGTGGCGGCAAGGCTCAACGAGCTGGCGCCCCGCATCATGGCGGTGCGTGGCAATTGCGATTCGGAGGTGGACCAGATGCTGCTCCACTTCCCCATCACGGCGCCCTACAACCAGCTGCTGGTGGATGGGCGGCGCTGGTTTGTCAGCCACGGTCATCTCTATGAGCCCGGCAACGTGCCCCTGCCAGCAGGGAGCCTGTTCATCAGCGGTCATACCCATGTGCCTGTGTTGCGCCAGGAGGGAGAGATTTTCCTGATGAACCCGGGGTCTATCTGTTTTCCAAGGGGCGAGTGGGTGGCCAGTTATGGGCGCTATGACGACGGCTGCATGAGCATCCATGCCTGCAAGGATGGAGAAACCCTGATGCAGCTGGTGCTCTGATGAGGGGCTGGCAAGGAGAGGAAATCAGAAGGGGGAGAGGAGATCAGGCCTTGATCCCGAAAGAGCGGGTGCCTGAGCGGGTATTACCTTTGGCGTCATAGGTCAGGGAGCTGCTGTCTCTGAGCTTGCTGAGGAAGCTGGCGAGACGGCGATTGGAAACAATGCTGAGTTCGAGCAGACGTCCGTTGAGGTTGTTCTGCTCCTGACAGGCTTCCAGCTTGGCTTGAAGGGCCTGCAATTGGGTCGGGAAGGCGCGCAGCTGTTGCTGCAGGTCGGGTAGCTTCGCCAGAGTCTTGTCCAGCGTCTCGATGGCCACCAGCAGTTGCTGCTTGCGATCGGCGAGTGCCGGCAAGGCAAGGGCCCGGTGAGCCTTGAGGAGGTCGAACTCCTCTGCCAGCAAGCCTTGCATCTGGGAGAGGTTGTCGTCCTGAGCGCGCAGCAGCGAAGGGAGGTCCATCATCCCAACCGTTTATCCAGATCGGCTTCGAAGCTGAACATCTTTCTGGCCACGGCTTCGCTGTTGACCTTGTACTCCCCACTGGCCACGGCCTTCTTCAGGCTCTCGACGCGGCTCTCGTTACCGGTGGAGGCGGTGTTGAGGGTCTTCTGCATCTGTTGCAATTGCTGCGCCTCACTGGTCAAGGAGACAGAGTCGCTCTTGACGGTCGTCGCACGGCTGCTCTCGCTGGAGGTCGCCGACTTGGTGGCTACACCTTGGCTGCTGCCGCTGTTTTGCAGGCGGTTGTTAGCCAAGTTGTTGATATTGTTGATAGCCATAAGGTTTACCTTCGTCTGCTTTGCTGTTCGCTTACCTGTGTATCGGTGACGGCGGTCAGAACTTTAGAAAAAAATTGCGCAGTGCATTCATGTGTCAGAATGTCACGACCACGGAGCCCACTGCACTGACCTGGCCTTGCACCGTTCTGCCCGAGCGCGTGTTGACAAGCCGGATCATGTCTCCGAAGCTGCCATCTTGCAAGGCGCGGGCCATGGTTTTGATCTGCATGCTGCTGTTTTCGGCGCTCAGGGTGACCTGGTCCCCCTTGCAGACCACGCATACCTGGGTGAGCCTGATTGGCTGACCCGGTTTGAGCTCACGCTTGCTGCGTACCCCGATGAGGGCGGTCGGGTCGGTAAGGTAGTCGCCACGGATCAGGGTCTGATCCTGGTATGCCAGGGTCAGCATGGGTTCACTCAGAATGTCTCCCTTGGCAACCGGGACGGCGACGGTGACATAGGGTTTCTGGATGCTGACCCGGACCGGTAGATAGAGATCCCAGGATTTGTCTCCCTCGCACTTGAGGTAGACGGTGGTGTTGCGACGGATCTCCATCCGGGCGGGGAGGGAAATGGTGAGGGCATCTTCGCAGCGCGTGAGGGGGAGGCGCTCGTCAATGGTACCGGCCTTGACGTCGGCCTGTGCATCGAGGGGAATATCGAGCTGGTCGAGCACGAACGCCTGTGCCTGTTCTTGCAGATAGTCGGTGACCTCGGACGCCATGGCGTGAGACAGACTGCAAAACGGCAGTAAGATAAGGAAAAGTCTACTAATCATTTTTGCTTACCGGTCGATAAGTTATTCACGTATACCACCGTAGTTAACTATGCTTGCTCCAGAATTATTCGGTTGTTGAAACAACGATGATCTGATGCAAGCCAATGTGCATGCATAATGACATGCACGATCAGTGCCAAGCATTTTTAGGGAGTGTTTATGGCGAGTATTCTGGACTCGGTTAACCAGCGAACCCAGCTAGTGGGACAAAACAGGCTGGAGCTGCTGTTGTTTCGTCTCAATGGACGTCAAAGATTTGGCATCAACGTATTCAAGGTACGCGAGGTGCTGCAGTGTCCCCCTCTGACCGTCATGCCCAAGCTCAACTCCTGCATTCGCGGCGTGGCACATATCCGTGGCCAGACCATCTCGGTGATCGATCTCAGCATGGCGATGGGCAAGCGCCCCATCCAGGACCTCTCCAAGTGCTTCATCATCATCTCCGAGTACAACCGCTCCATTCAGGGGTTCCTGGTCCACTCGGTCGAGCGCATCATCAACATGAACTGGGAGTCCATCCTGCCGCCACCCAAAGGGGCCGGTCGCATCAACTACATGACGGCGGTGACCGAGGTAGATGGTGAGCTGGTGGAGATCCTGGACGTGGAGCGCATTCTCAACGAGATCTCGCCGGTCTCCACCGAGGTGTCCACCGAACTGGTGGAAGCAAGCGTGGAGCGCAATCCTCACGGGCGTCCCGTGCTGGTTGCGGACGACTCTTCGGTTGCGCGCAAGCAGGTTCAACGGGCACTGGAGGCTATCGGGGTACAGTGCGTGCTGGCCAAGGATGGACGGGAAGCGCTCAACATGTTGCTGGAGATGTCCAAGAACGGTCCCATCAAGGATCAGATAGCCCTGGTCATTTCGGACATCGAGATGCCGGAGATGGACGGTTATACCTTCACCGCCGAGATCCGCAACAATCCCAACCTCAAGGATTTGCATGTTATCCTGCACACTTCCCTCAGTGGGGTGTTCAATCAGGCCATGGTGCAGAAAGTCGGAGCGAACAATTTCATTGCCAAATTCCAGCCGGATGAATTGGCCAAGGCCGTACAAGGCGCTCTCTAATCAAGAAGAACAACTGCATGAAGACACTTTCGGACGACTTATACAGGCAATTCAGCAATTTTCTGGCGCAACAGAGCGGCATAGTACTGGGTGACAACAAACAGTATCTGGTTAAAAGCCGCCTGTCGCCCTTGATGACTCAGTTTGGTATCGAGAGTCTGTCTGATCTGGTCACCCGGGCGATGAGCGTGCGCGAGCGGGAACTCAAGATGGCAGTGATCGATGCCATGACCACCAACGAGACTTTGTGGTTTCGCGATACCTATCCGTTCCAGTTATTGAGTGACAAGATTTTCCCGGAGCTTGGTAAGAGCGGTCGCACCATCAAGATATGGTCTGCCGCCTCTTCGTCCGGACAGGAGCCCTACTCCATCGCCATGACGGCGCTGGAGCAGCAAGTTAAACGGCCGGGTAGCATGCCGGGCGGGGTGCAAATAGTAGGGACCGATATATCCAGCACCATGCTGAACCTGTGTAAGGAAGGGATCTACGATAGCCTTGCACTGGCTCGCGGGCTTTCCCCCGAGCGCAAGCGACTCTTTTTCGAACCCTATGGCGACAACAAGATGCGGGTGGTGGAACGTGTCAGAAAATTGACCAGCTTCCGCCCTCTCAACCTGCTGGAGAGCTACAGCCTGCTCGGCAAGTTTGACATCATCTTCTGTCGCAACGTGCTCATCTACTTTGCGCCCGAAGTGAAATCCAAGATCCTCAACCAGTTCGCCAGCAGCCTCAATCCTGGCGGCTACCTGATGCTGGGGGCCTCCGAGTCTCTGGCTGGCCTCACCGATAAGTTCGAGATGATCCGCTGCAACCCCGGCATCGTCTACAAGGTCAAATAACCCCGCTCAATACCCTCTTGGCACACCTCTTGCTAAATATCCATGAAGCAGGAGGTGTGCTATGGCAATTTCATTCGACAAGGCATTTGGTGTTCATCAGTACACGCTGAGCGTGCGCGCCAAGCGTGCCGAGGTGTTGTCCAGCAACATCGCCAATGCGGATACGCCGGGTTTCAAGGCCCGTGACATCAACTTCTCACAAGCGTTGCAGGATGCCCAGGGCCAGCAAGGGTTCGGGCTCAGCACTACCAGCGAGAAGCACTTCGCCTTGCAGATGGATTCCCCGGGCACGACCCAGTACCGCAATCCCCTGCAACCGGATACCGGTGACGGCAACACGGTGGACGTACAGCAGGAGCGCAGCGAGTTCCTGCGCAACAGCCTTGAATACCAGGCCTCTCTTGAATTCATGAACAGCAAGATAAGCGGCCTGCTCAAGGCACTGAAAGGAGAGCAAGGATGAGTTTGTTCAAGGTCTTTGACATTGCAGGCTCAGCCATGAGCGCGCAGTCCGTTCGCCTCAACACGGTGGCGAGCAACATGGCCAACGCTGACAGCGTCAGCTCCAGCGTGGAAAAAACTTACCACGCCAGGCGGCCAGTCTTTGCCGCCCAGTTGGATCAGGCCATGTCCGACAAGCAGGCCTCGGTCGGGGTGGATGTGAAGGGCATCGTCGAGAGTGATGCGCCCCTGCTCAAGGAGTACAACCCGAATCACCCCATGGCGGACAAGGATGGCTTCATCTTCAAGCCCAACGTCAACATGGTGGAAGAGATGGCGGACATGATAGCGGCGTCGCGCAGCTACCAGACCAACGTCCAGGTGGCCGATGCGGCCAAGAAAATGTTGCAGCAGACCCTGGGTCTGGGCAAGTCCTGACAGAGGTGAACCCGGATGAGAGTGACCCGTGATCGCCTGCCAGGCGGCAACAATCGGCCCAGTGGGCACGCCCTAGAGGGGGGAGCATAAGTGGCAGATACCTATGACAGCCTGCTGGGCGTCAACCGGACGACGTCGGCCCAGACCAGTACGGTCAACACCAGTACCCAGAAAAAGGAGCTGGATCAGGAGTCCTTCCTGAAACTGCTGACCATGCAGCTCTCCTATCAGGATCCGTTCAAACCGGTGGACAACGCCCAGATGCTTTCCCAGATGACCTCGATGTCAACGTCTCAGGGGATCAGCAGCCTCTCCACCCAGATGGAGAGCCTCAACAGCCTGATGACTTCCAGCCAGGCGCTGCAGGCCTCCGCGCTGGTGGGACAGAACGTGCTGATCCCGTCCAACACGGGTTACGTGGAGAAGGGAGGCACCCTCACGGGGGTCATCGCCACCGGCGATGGCGGCAGCAACATCAAGGTGACGGTGAAGGACGAGAGCGGCCAGGTCATCAGGGAGTTCGCCATCGAAGGGAGCCACAAGGGGAACGTGGCCTTCGAATGGGATGGCAAGGACAAGTCCGGCAACCAGGCCAAGAGCGGCAAATTTTCGATAGAGGCGCATGCCACCGTCGACGGCAAGTCGGAGAGCGTCCCCGCCCTGACTTACGCCAAGGTGGAGAGCGTCACCCTGGGAACGAGCACCAACCCCAGCACCCTCAAACTCAAGGGACTGGGCGGCATCTACCTGACCGATGTATTGGAAATTGGCGCGACGACCGGCAAGACCACCACCCAGTCGGCTTCGTCCTCTAACGCAGTGATCTAAGGAGAAAGACATGTCATTCAACAATGCCCTCAGCGGCATCAATGCGGCTCAAAAAGACCTGAACGTCACCGCGAACAACATTGCCAACGTCAATACCACCGGCTTCAAGGAGTCCCGCGCCGAGTTCGCCGACGTCTACGCCAACTCCATCTTCGTCAACGCCAAGACCCAGGTCGGCAACGGGGTGGCGACTGGCGCTGTGGCTCAGCAGTTCCACCAGGGCGCGCTGCAATTCACCAACAACGCGCTGGATCTCGCCATCCAGGGCAACGGCTTCTTCGTGACCTCGGACGGTCTGACCAACCTGGATCGCACCTACACCCGTGCGGGCGCCTTCAAGCTCAATGAAAGCAGCTACATGGTCAGCAACTCCGGCGGTTATCTGCAGGGATACGAGATCAACTCTGATGGCACCCCCAAGGCGGTGAGCATCAATGCCACCAAGCCCATCCAGATCCCGGACAAGGCCGGTGAACCGGTGCAGACCACGACGGTCGAAGCTGGTTTCAACCTGCCTTCCAGCACGAAAACGCTGATGGATGTCAATGCCTCCAAATTCGATCCCACTGACTCGACCACCTACTCCTCCTCCACCTCCGTGGTGGTCTATGACTCCCTGGGCGAGCCACACACCATCACCCAGTACTTCACCAAGGAAGCGGATCCGGCCGATCCTACCCAAGCGGCGGTGCCGACTGCCTGGCGCATGTACCTCTATGAAGGGGACAAGCCCATCGACATCGTAGGCGGTACGGCCACCACCATGGCGACCGGTTTGAGCCAGGCTCCCCTGAGCGCCCGGGTGACCTTCGATGCCTCCGGCAAGATGGTCACACCCACCACCCCGGCGGTCATCAAGACGGAACCCCTGGGGGCGGCGGGGGCCGGTATCATCACCAATGGCGCCGATGGCACCCAGGAGATTGAGTTCAAGCTCGGTACCGTGACCCAGTACGCCTCCCCCTTTGAAGTGAGCAAGCTGACCCAGGACGGCTCCACCGTCGGTCGCCTGACCAAGGTGGAGATCGGGGCGGATGGCATAGTCTCCGCCACTTACAGCAACGCCACCACCGTCAAGGTGGCCATGGTGGCCATGGCGAAGTTTGCCAATGCCCAGGGGCTCACCCAGGTCGGCGACACCTCCTGGCGCCAGTCCCTGCTCTCTGGCGATGCCTTGCCCGGCACCCCGAACTCCGGCACGTTCGGCTCCATCAAGTCGTCGGCGCTGGAGCAGTCCAACGTGGACCTCACCACCGAGCTGGTCGATCTCATCACTGCCCAGCGCAACTTCCAGGCGAACTCCCGTTCCCTGGAAGTGAACAGCTCCCTGCAGCAGAACATACTGCAGATCCGCTAAGACGGCGGGTAGTTGGCAGGGGCGCTTCGGCGCCCCTTGTCATTTCTGTCCCGCCTCATTTCCTCCTTTCATTCCGTCTTCGTCATCTCTCTTGGCATTCAACTTGCAGTTGAGCTGTGAGAGTCATCTGTTTGACGGAGGATCCCATGGATCACCTGCTTTACATCGCCATGTCCGGGGCCAAGGAAAACATGAACAGCCTGGCTGTTCGTGGCAACAACCTTGCCAACGCCAACACCATTGGCTTCAAGTCTGACTTCGAGCAGGCGCGCAGCATGCAGGCGTTTGGCGAAGGGCTGCCCACGCGGGTGTTCGCCATGACCGAGCGGCCGGGCCAGAACCTGCAGCACGGCATGCTGATGACCACGGGTCGGGATCTTGACGTTGCCGTCGATGGACCGGGCTGGATTGCAGTGCAGGATCCCAACGGTGCGGAAGCCTATACCCGCATGGGCAACCTGCAGCTCAATGCCACCGGCAATCTGCAGACTTCCACCGGTCTGAATGTGGTGGATGATGCCGGTCAGCCCATCGTGCTGCCCCTGCCCATGGAGAAGATCGAGATCAATCGCGACGGTACCATCAGCGGCCGTCCCGAGGGGGCCGCCGCCAACCTGCCGGAAGATTTCCAGCGTATCAAGCTGGTCAACCCGGCAGCAGATGCGGTGGAGAAAGGCCAGGACGGCCTGTTTCGCCGCAAGGATGGCCAGAATGAGGCCGCGTCTGCGGATGTGGGCCTGATCGCCGGCTCCCTTGAGGGGAGCAACGTCAACGTGGTCGACGAGATGACCAACCTTATTCGCTTGCAACGTCAGTTTGAAACTCAGGTCAAGATCATGAAGACCGCCGAGGAGAACGACGAGGCACAAACCCAGCTGCTGCGTATCAGCTAATCAAGGAGCACCCCATGAATCCTGCACTCTGGATCAGCAAGACCGGCCTCGATGCCCAGCAGACCAACATCTCGGTCACCTCGAACAACCTGGCGAACGCCAGCACCGTGGGCTACAAGAAGGCGCGGGCCATCTTCGAGGATCTGCTGTATCAGAACATCAACCAGCCTGGCGGTCGCTCCTCGGCGGACACCGAGCTCCCTTCCGGCCTGATGCTGGGGGCGGGGGCCAAGGTGGTCGCCACCCAGAAAAACCACAGTCAGGGCAACGTCCAGACCACGGACAACTCCCTTGACCTGATGATCAGCGGCCGCGGCTACTTCGAAATCCAGCTGCCCGATGGCAGCGCCGCCTATACCCGCAACGGCCAGTTCACCCTGAACGACGAGGGGACCATCGTCACCCCGGGCAACGGTTACCCGTTGCAACCGGAGATCCAGATCCCCGAGAACGCTCAGAGCGTCACCGTGGGGGAGGATGGCCAGGTCTCCGTCCAGCTCAAGGGGGATGGCCAGTCCCAGGTGGTGGGCCAGATCAACACCACGGACTTCGTCAACCCCACCGGCCTGCAGCCCATGGGAGAGAACCTCTTCCTCGAGACCCAGTCCAGCGGCGCCCCCATTCAGGGGACTGCCGGTGCGGACGGGCTGGGGGTGATCAAGCAGGGGATGCTGGAGACCTCCAACGTCAACGTGACCGAGGAGCTGGTGAATCTCATCCAGGCTCAGCGGGTCTACGAGATGAACTCCAAGGTCATCTCCGCCGTCGACTCCATGATGTCCTTCCTGACCCAGCGGACCTGATGAAAGGAGTGCCATGATGAAAGCCATATGGATGCTGGGACTGCTGACGCTGGCGGGTTGCACCAGTACCCCCAATACCGCCAAACCGGATGACCCGGATTTCGCCCCCGTCTACGGGGAGTCGGAGCCGGTGTCGGTGCGCCCGACCGGCGCTATCTTCCAGCCCGAGCAGGTCAACGGCATCTACTCGGACATCAAGGCGCACCGGGTGGGTGACATCATCACCATCCAGTTGGCGGAGTCGACCTCGGCGTCGAAAAAGGCCAACACCCAGAGCGGCAAGGACAACAAGCTGGCGCTCGACCCCGTCACCCTGGGTGGCGTGCCGGTCACGGCGGGGCCCTACGATCTGTCGGCCTCCATCGGCCAGAACAGTGCCTTCAAGGGGCAGGCCAAGGCGGATCAGAGCAACAGCCTGCAGGGCAACATCTCGGTCAGCGTGGTCAAGGTACTGCCAAACGGCAACCTGCTGGTACGCGGCGAGAAGTGGATCATGCTCAACAATGGAAACGAATACATCCGTATCACCGGTCTGGTGCGCCCGGAGGACGTGAGCTCGGAAAACAGCGTCTCCTCCCAGCGGGTGGCCAATGCGCGTATCTATTACGGCGGTACCGGGGATCTGGCGAACACCCAAGAACAGGGCTGGCTCACCAGCTTCTTCAACGGCCCCTGGTGGCCCATTTAAGACTCAAGAGTCCGGGGCGTTCACGGGTCCCGGATCAGGAAGGTTTTGTTAGGAGATGTCATGAACCGATTCCGTCTGCTTGCCCTGCTGTGCTGCCTGCTGCCATTCGGGTTGGCGCACGCATCCCGCATCAAGGACCTCGCCTCGGTGGAAGGAGTGCGCAGCAACCAGCTTATCGGTTACGGTCTGGTGGTGGGCCTGCCCGGCACGGGGGAGAAGAACAACGCCTTCACCGAGCAGACCTTCAGGACCATGCTCAACAACTTCGGCATCAAGGTGCCTGACAACATCAAGCCCAAGATCAAGGACGTGGCGCCGGTGGCCATCCACGCGGATCTGCCCCCCTTCTCCAAGCCGGGTCAGACCATAGACGTCACCGTCTCCGCCATCGGCGAGGCGAAGAGCCTGCGTGGCGGCACCCTGCTCCAGACCTTCCTGAAAGGGCTGGATGGCCGCGTCTATGCGGTGGCCCAGGGCAGCCTGGTGGTCGGTGGCCTCGGGGCCGAAGGGGCGGACGGCTCCAAGGTGGTGGTGAACACGCCCACAGTGGGGCGCATCGCCAATGGGGCGACCGTGGAGCGGGAGGTTCCCAACTCCTTTAGCCAGGGCGACACCATCACCTTCAACCTGAACCGGCCGGACTTCACCACCGCCCGCCGTCTGGCGGACGTGGTCAACGATCTGGTGGGTCCGAACACCGCCCAGGCGATGGACGCCACCTCCATCAAGGTATTCGCACCGCGGGATCCGGCCCAGCGGGTCTCCTACCTCTCCACCATCGAGAACCTGGAAGTGGACCCGGCGAGCGAGTCCGCCAAGATCATCGTGAATTCGCGCACCGGGACCATCGTCATCGGCAGCGAGGTCAAGCTGCGCCCGGCGGCCATCAGCCACGGTGGGCTGACGGTCACCATCGCCGAGAACCAGCAGGTCTCCCAACCCAATCCGCTCGCTGGCGGGCAGACGGCGGTCACCAACAACTCCACCATCAACGTGCAGCAGGATCCCGGTCGGATGTTCAAGCTCGATACCGGTGCGACTCTGGACGACCTGGTGCGGGCGGTGAACCAGGTGGGGGTCGCCCCCGGGGATCTGATGGCGATCCTGGAGGCGCTGCAGCAGGCGGGCGCGATCCAGGGCCAACTGGTCATTCTGTAATTTCGTGAGCGGCAAGCGGTTGCCACGGGCGGCAAAGAGGTAGGTTATGGCAGAGTTCGACACCCAGAGCGGTATCAATATTGGCATGGTGCAGGATGTCCAGAACCTGGACAAACTGCGCCAGATGAGCCTGAGCAAGGAGGGGAAGCAAGGGGCCCTGATGGCGGCCGCCCGCCAGTTCGAATCCATCTTCACCCAGACCCTGTTCAAGGGGATGCGCCAGGCCAACTCGGTGCTCACCGAGGGCAACCCGATGAACAGCAGCTACACCCAGTTCTATGAAGGGATGCTGGACGAGCAGCGGGTTGCCGACATGTCGAGCAAGGGGGGGCTGGGCATTGCCGAGATGGTGGCCAGGCAGCTCTCACCCGAGCAGACCTTCACCCATCAGGATGGCCGGGTACTCAAGCTGCCCCAGCGTACCGAGCGGGTCTACAAGCCCTATCAACCCCCCAGTGCCTCCAACGATGTGATTGCTGCCTCCAAAGTTGGCAAAGATTTTGCTGATAACGAAATGAAGGGTGAGCTGAATGGGGCCGAGCGTACGCTGGCCATGCCAAGACGCCCCCACCGCACCGTGCCGCCCATGGGCAGCAGCCAGAGGCCTTCGGCCCTGGATGGCAGCGCCAAGGTGTTTGACAGCCCGGAAGAGTTCGTCGACAGGCTGATGCCGCTGGCCAAGAAGGCGGCGGACAAGCTGGGGTTGAGCCCGGCGGTGCTGGTGGCCCAGGCCGCCCTTGAGAGTGGCTGGGGCAAGCGGGTGATCAAGGATGCAGACGGAAACGTGACGCACAACCTGTTCGGCATCAAGGCCGATCCGCGTTGGGAAGGCCCCAAGGCGGTGGTGAGCACCCTGGAATACGAGCAAGGGGTGGCCTCGCGCCAGAAGGCGGCGTTTCGTTCCTACGAGTCGTTCGAAGAGAGCTTCAACGACTACGTGGATTTCCTGACCTCTGGGAGTCGCTACAAGGGGGCGCTGGCCAAGGTGGACAGCCCGGACCGTTACTTCGAGGCGTTGCAGCAGGCCGGTTATGCCACCGATCCCCAGTACGCCAGGAAACTTAAACAAGTGTTGCGCAGTGATGCCATCGCCGGTTACTCGACGCCCGGCAACATTGCAGACAGGAACACAGAGATGGAGCTGTAAGCTATGGCAAGCGATCTGCTTGGAATTGGGACCTCGGGTGTGTTGGCCCAGCAGCGACTGCTGCAGACCACCAGCAACAACATAGTGAACGTCAATAGCCAGGGCTATGTACGTGAACGCACCCTGATCTACACCAATTCCGTCGGATTGGGGACGGGCGATATGGTGAGCGATCGCATCATCAACGCCTATGCCCAGGCCGAGGTGCGCCGTGATACGTCCGCTTATAACGCCGCCAACACCCGCTACGATCAACTGTTCCGGCTCGACAGCCTGCTCGGTGATGCCAGCAACAGCGTGGGGACCACCATCACCTCCTACTTCAAGGCTTTCCACACCGCCAACGAGTCACCGTCCGAGATCGGGGGGCGCAAGACGACCCTGAGTGAACTGAGCGGCATGGTGGACAGATTCCATACCCTCTCCGCCCAGCTCGACAAGCAGTCCGATACCATCAACGCCACCATTGGGGACGAGACGGACAGGGTGAACAGCCTGCTGAACAGCATCAACGATCTGAACCAGGCAATCGTCCGCACCCAGGGCTCCCCTGAAGAGAACCTGATGCTGTTCGATCAGCGGGATGAGGCCATTCGCCAGCTCTCCGAGAAGATGGAGATCCGCACCGTGACCCAGCCCAATGGCAGCATGCTGGTCAACATGAGCACAGGGCACTCCCTGGTGCTCGATGGCGGCGTGGCCCAGTTCAAGGTGGTGCCGGGGGACCCGGATTCCCGTGAGCCTTCCCTGCAGCTGACCCTGGGCAAGAACCAGGCCAGCATCAACGACCAGGATATTGGCGGTGCCATCGGTGGCCTCTTCACCGCGCGCCGGGATCTGGAGCCCGCCAAGCGGGAGCTGGGGCAGCTGGCCGTCGCCCTGGGGGATGCCATGAACCAGCAGAACCGGCTGGGGATGGATCTCGACAACGAGCTTGGGGGGGATCTCTTCACCCTCAAGGGAAGCCAGGGGCTGCCCTACGCCAGCAACCAGGGTAACGGGGCGGCCAGCGTCAACTTCGTCCCCGGCAAGGGGAGCGAGGTCACCACCTTCGATTACGAGGTGCGGTTCAACAGCGCCACCGGTTACGAGGTATTCGCCATCGACGGCAGCGGGCAGCGTACCTCGCTCGCCATGGGGACCACGCCGCCAGCCACCTTCGAGGTGGCGGGGCACGGCATCGAAATCGATCTCTCCGGCACTCCGGTCGCGGGTGACAAGATCTTGTTGCAACCCACCCGGAATGCGGCTGCCAACCTGGAGCAGGCGATCACCCGTCCCGAGGATATCGCGCTGGCATCCCCCCTGAAGGCGGACAAGGGATCCCAGAACCTGGGCTCGGGCGAGATAACGCTGGGCGGTGTCTACAACACCGGCACGGGCTCGGGTTTTGGCACCAACACTCTGGACCCGAGTGCCCCCCAGGTCATCAAGATCGACGGCAGCGGCAACTACGAGGTCTATGACAAGAACAACAACCTGCTCGGTGTGGCCCCCGCCTCCAGCAAGGGGAAGAACCTGATGGCCGCCCTCGAGAGCCCCTTAGGGGGGCCCAAGGTCTACGCAGATCCGACCCAGAGTCCGGGCTATGAGTTCAGCATCACCGGCAAGGTGGAGGCCAGCGACAGCTTCACGCTCAGCTACAACAAGGACGGCTTTGCGGACAACGCCAACGGCCTGGCGCTGGCGGAGCTGCAGAACAAGGAGCTGGTGCGCAAGAACAATAACGCCGCCACCAGCAACGACAAGATGACCTTCAACGATGCCTACTCGGGTCTGGTGAGCGGCATTGGCAACAAGACCAGTCAGGCCAAGACCCTGCTGCAGGCCAACGAGGCGAAGCTGACCCAGAGTACCGCCATCTTCGAGAGTGTCTCCGGCGTCAACCTGGAGGAGGAGGCGGCCAACCTCATCCGCTTCCAGCAGTCCTATGCGGCCTCGGCCCAGATAGTGAATACCGCCAAGACCATCTTCGACACCCTGCTCTCCTCCGTGAGGTAAGTCATGCGCATCACCACCAACATGATCTATGACCGCAACCTTGCCTCCATGAGCAAGGTGAGCGAGCGCCAGAACACCGCCTACAACCAGTTGATGACGGGGGATAAATTCTCCCGTTCCGGGGAGGACCCGGCCGGCATGAGCCAGAAGATGGCGCTGACCAAGGAGATCGATCTCTTCAAGCAGTACGGCGTCAACGGCAGCCTGCTGGAGAACAGCCTGGGCCACGAGGAGACGGTGCTGACCTCCCTCAACAACGCCATGCTGAGTGCCCAGACCCTGATCCAGAAGGCGAACAACTCCGCCATGGGCTCCGAGGAGCGCAACGCCATCGCGAGCGAACTCGAGGGGCTGCAAAAGCAGATGTTCGACCTGATGAACAGCAAGAACTCCCAGGGGGAGTACATCTTCGGCGGCAATCAGAGCAAGACCCAGCCCTTCGTCAAGGATGCCAGCGGCAACTATGTGTTCCAGGGGGACACGGGGCAGCGCAACATCCAGGTCTCTCCCACGGTGCAGATCCCGGCCAACGACTCCGGTTTCGATCTGTTCGAGATGGTGGCGACCCGGCGCACAGCCAGCGCCGCCAGTGGCAACATCCAGGTGTCGGTGGCGGATCAGGGGAACTTCGAGAGCTTCTATCGCAACAACTATGATGCTTCCCTGCCGAGCAACCAGTATGCGGTCAGCACCCTGGCCGGGCCGCCGGACACCTACGAGATCCGTGACAGCGGTGGCACCCTGCTGCAAAGCGGCGATTATGTGGCGGGCAACAAGATCCCCTTCAACGGCCTGGCGCTCACCCTCGACCTCCCTGCGGGGTCGGCGACCCAGAACTTCGTGCTGGATACCCCGAAAAACGACAACATCCTCAATGGCATGTCCGATTTCATCTCCGCCATGCGCGATCCGACCCTGTCCGAGAGCGATTTCCAGCTGGCGGTCTCCGATGCCACCACCCACATGAGCAACGCCAGAACCAAGATAGACCGGGGACTGGGGGAGCTGGGGGGAAGGATGAACAGCCTGGAGCAGGTGATGAGCTCCAACGACGGAATCAGCACCCTGAACCAGCAGGCGCGGGCCAAGGTGTCCGAGGCGGACATGTACGAGGTGATCGCGGCCCTCTCCAAGGAGGATGCAGCCATGAGCGCCTCCCAGCTCGCCTTCAGCAAGATAAGCAAGCTGACCCTCTTCGACTATATCCGCTGACGTTCATCCGTTGACCGCAGGCTCCCCCGTGCCACGCACGGGGGAGCCTCGTTTCATGAAAGGCCCGCCGTCCGGCCAATTTGTAACAACCCGTTGCCAGGGGCCCGTTTGCCTTGACTCGACCTGCGCCTGGGCAGATGATGCCGCCCGCACGGTAGCGCCGTGCAATCAATGTTCGCAGCATCTCGTTAGGCGAGGCTCCTGCATAAACACTAGATTGGCCCCTTGAAGATCCAGACACAGGCCACTGATCTCACCAGATCTTTGCGAGAAGCCCCTTCCTTTTAGGGAGGGGAGGTAGAGCAAAGCGGGCGAAAGCCCGCTCAGTGTGCAATGCTGTTCAGATAAGCACTTTTTTGACTGATTATTCATAAATTGGATTTGAGTTGAGGGGGCAAGGCTGTGTCCAGTCGATCTTCCTCCAGCCTTTATCCAGCGGGGCTTGCAATAGAAAGAGGGAGGCATCATGCCTCCCTCGATTTTTTGTCCTGATACTACGTGGACTGGAACTCAAATTCTCTTAAGTGAACAGCATTGCGCTCAGTGTGGCCTGTTTTGCTGCTCAATATATTGCCTTAGAACCTCTATCGGTGCCCCTCCAACACTTCCTGCAAAGTACGATGGCGACCACAACACATCGCTTTTCCATGCCACCTTGTGCAACTCAGGGAAGTGTAATTTTAGCTTGCGACTTGAGACCCCTTTTAAGCTGTTAACCAGCTTGCTTATCGCCACCTTGGGCGGGAAATTGACCAGCAAGTGAACGTGATCTGTCTCGCCGTTGAACTCGACCAGCTCAACCTCAAACTGTTGACAAATATCCCGCATTATCTCTTCCAGCTTCGTCAGATGCTCGCCATCAAACACCCGCCCTCGGTATTTTGTGATGAAAACCAAGTGGGCGTGCATCAAGAAAACACAGTGCCGCCCCGCTCTTATCTCAGACATAGACCAACCTTGTATTTGTTACCTAATGGCAATAATATAGAGGAATATGAGCATTCAGACCAAAACTCTTTCTGTCAGGATCAAAGACCGCCACGCGCCCCTGCTTCGGCAGATGGCTTTCGAGGCAAATCAGGTCTTTAATCTGGCGAACGAGATAACCAGCAAGGCATACAGCAACGCTTGTGAAGCGGGGCCGCAGATACCTGTCTGGTTGTCGGTGTTTGATGTTCAAAAGCAAACAGCAGGCATCCAGAAGGAGCGAGGCTGGACAATCGGCAGTGCCACCGTGCAAGAGGTCATTGCCAGCCACGGAAAGGCCCGCCAGCAGTTCAAACGCGCCAAACTGCGCTGGCGTTCCAGCAGTGGAAGCAAGCGGGCGCTTGGGTGGATACCCTTCAAGTCCCGCGCCGCAAGCTGGAAAGGCGGTCAGGTCAAGTTTGCGGGGTATTTCTTCAAGGTCTGGGACAGCTACGGCCTGAGTGCATACCAGTTCAGGGCTGGCAGCTTTTCAGAAGACAGCCGTGGCCGCTGGTACTTCAATGTCTGCGTTCAGGTCGAATGCAAAACAACCACGGCGACCAGTGCGGTCGGGGTAGATCTCGGTCTCAAGGACACTGCAACTCCATCGCACGGCAAGCCGCTTGAGGCAGGCCGTTTCTATCGAGATTTAGAGGGCTCGCTGGGTAAAGCTCAACGAGCCAACAAGAAAGCGCGGGTGAAAGCAATCCACGCCAAGATTAAGAACCGCCGCAAAGACGCACTGCACAAGTTCAGTTCTGCGCTGGTACGTGACAATGCGGCGATATTCGTAGGCGATGTGAGCCCCAGCAAACTGGTAAAGACCAAGATGGCAAAATCCGTCTTGGACGCTGGCTGGGCAATGCTCAAGACACAACTGGAATACAAAGCGATAGCGCGGTCAGTGGTGTTTGAAGTCGTCAATGAAAGCTACTCCACCCAGACTTGCTCGTGCTGCGGGACAATTCCCACAAGCAGTCCGAAAGGTAGGGCAGATCTTGGAATAAGAGAATGGACTTGTGTCGAGTGCGGAGCGACACACGACCGCGATATTAATGCGGCCAAGAACATTCTCGCGGCGGGGCATCGCCGTCTAGCAGTAGGAATCCTCGTCCTTTAGGGTGGGGAGGGTGTCAAATGAGGGCATCTGTGATGAAGAAAACACACACCCTGCTCAATCGTCATCAACTGCTCGACCCGGTTGCCCTGCGCAACTGGCTGGCGCACAACCTGGATCCGGTGGCCCGTGCCGATCAGCTTCTGACCCTGCGCCCGGAAGAGCTCAACTGCATCTTCGATACCCTCTCCATGCCGGAAGGGGCGTCCTTGCTCGCCTCCCTCCCGGCGGAGTGTGCCGGCCATCTGCTGCTCAGGCCGCATGGCAGCATCGTGGGAATACTGCAGGGCACCCTGGCCCGTCGGGACCTGCTGGCCATCCTGCGCAGGCTCGACGAGCACGATCGCAAGACCCTGCTCGCCCGGCTGCCAGACCCCGCCCGTAAAGCCTTCCAGTCACTGCTGGCCTGGCCGAACGAGTCGGTGGGGGCCAACATGCGCCACGAATACCTGGCAGTGGAGGCCAATGCGACGGTGGAAAGCGCCAAGCAGCTGATCCACGGGGCCTGGGATCAGGCCAGGTTGTTCGGTCATCTCTATGTGGTTGACGGCGAGCAGCGCCTGCTTGGCAGCGTCTCCCTCAAGTCGCTGCTGATCGCCGATCCGCTGCTGCCGGTAGGGGAGCTGATGGAGGGGGAGGCGGTGCGCATCAACGCCCGGGCGGATCAGGAGCTGGCGGCCCGCCTGCTCATTGACCGCGACCTCTCGCTCCTGCCGGTGGAAGATCAGGGGCGTCTGGTGGGGGTCTTCCACGTGGACGATGCCGCCGACATCCTGGAGCTGGAGTCCACCGAGGATGCGGAGCTGCAAGGGGGCTCCTCGCCGCTGGATACCCCCTATCTGCAGGCCACCCCCTGGCAGTTGTGGCGCAAGCGGGTGGGCTGGCTGCTGATCCTGTTCGTGGCGGAAGCCTACACAGGCACCGTGCTGCGGGCCTTTGAAGAGCAGCTGGAGGCAGCCATCGCCCTGGCCTTCTTCATCCCGCTCCTCATCGGCACCGGTGGCAACAGCGGTACCCAGATCACCACCACCATAGTGCGCGCCATGGCGGTGGGGGAGGTGAGCCTGAAAAACCTCGGCACCGTGCTGAAAAAGGAGATCTCCACCGGTCTGCTCATCTCGGCCGCCATCGCGCTGGCGGCCTGGGTGCGGGCCTGGAGCCTGGGGGTGGGGCCCGAGATCGGCATGGTGGTGACCCTGACCATCGTCGCCATCGTGCTCTGGAGCGCCACCGTCGCCTCGGTGATCCCCATGGTGCTGCGTCGCTTTCGCATCGACCCGGCGGTGGTCTCCGCCCCCTTCATCGCTACCCTGGTGGACGGTACCGGCCTCATCATCTACTTCGAGATAGCCAAGCTGATCCTGCCGGATCTGCAGTAGGAAAGGACAAGAGACAAAAAAGGCAGCCATCGGCTGCCTTTTTGCACAGAGGGGCGGATCACCCGAGCTGGAACAGCAGGGGCCAACCCTGCTCGTGGCAGTAGCGGTGCTCCTTTTCCAGGTTCTGCATCAGCAACTTGTTCTCGTCGCACCAGTCCAGAGGCAGGGTGACCACCAGCTGATCCCCGGCGGCCTGCACGTTCCACTCGGGCAGCAGGTTGTCCTGACGCCTGTGGTGGGCCGCCACCGCGAGGCGTAGGATGCGGATGCAGCGCAGCACCGTCTGCTCGTCGTGGTTGGGCAGGGCGGGCAGCTCGGAGAGCTTGAGCCCCTTGCGATGAAAGCGCACCAGGGCCGCCAGCAGGGCCTGATCGTCCTGGTTGAAGCCGGGCAGGTCGGTGTTTTGCAAGATGTAGGCGGAGTGTTTGTGGATGCCGCTGTAGTTGATGGCAAGGCCGATTTCGTGCAACCGCGCCGCCCAGCCGAGGATGGCGCGATAGGGCTCTTCCGGCATCTCCCAGGGGCCGCTCAGGGCGTCGAACAGGGAGAGGACGCTGCGCTCCACCCGGGTGGCCTGGCGCTTGTCGATGCGATAATGGGTGCTGAGCGCAAGCGCGGTACGTTCGCGAATGTCGTGATGCTGCAGGCGTTCCTCGAACTCGTAGAGCAACCCTTCGCGCAGGGCGCCGTCGGAGTACTCCATCCGCTCGATGGGCAGGGAAGTGAAGAGCCCGAGCAGGATGGCCACCGCGGCGGCGAACACCCCCTGACGCTCCTCGGTGAGGCCCGCCAGCTTGAGCTGGTCGACCCGCTTGTGCTTGAGCATCTCTTCTTTCAGCCGCTCCAGTCCCGCCAGGGTGATGGCACCATCGGTCCACTCTTCTCCCAGCAACACGTCGCGCACGGTGCGGATGGAGCCCGAGCTGCCGAGGCAGCTCTGCCAGCCCAGCTTGCGGTACTGGTTGATGATGGGGGCGAGCTGATGCTGGGCTTCCAGCACGGCGGCGTTGAAGGCCTTCTCGCCGAGCTTGCCGTTGCCAAAGAAGCTCTGGGTGAAGCTCACGCAGCCCATCTTGCGGCTGGTGAGCGCCTTGTGCTCAAACCCTTCGCCGATGATGAGCTCGGTGCTGCCGCCGCCGATGTCCACCACCAGCACCTGGCCCTCGATGTGCTGTGTATGGGCGACCCCCTGATAGATGAGGCGGGCCTCTTCCTGGCCGCTGATGATCTCGATGGGGTGGTTGAGCAACTTGGCCGCCTCGCGCACGAAGTCGCGAGCGTTGCTGGCGCGGCGCAATGTGTAGGTGCCGGCGATGCGGATCTGATCCGGCTTGATGTTGGTGAGCCGCTCGGCGAACAGGGCGAGGCAGTCCAGCCCGCGCGCCATGGCCTCCGGGGACATGCGGCGCTGCTCATCCATCCCTTCGGCGAGACGCACTCGCTCCTTGATGCGATCGATGATCTGCATCCGCCCCTCGGTGAGGCGGGCAATGACCATGTGGAAGCTGTTCGAGCCCAGATCGACAGCGGCGTACAGACTATTGTCCATGGTTTGACTCTATGCGTTTGAGGTAGTCGTAAATCGCCACCTGGGAACGGACCTTGCGGCGGTTGCCCCGCTTCACGTACTCGTTCTTCTGGTCGGCATCGATCACCCGCGCCTTGCAGGTATCACTCAGTTGTAGCTCGAGAATGTCGAGGATGCGCTGCTTGAGCCGCTCGTCATAGATGGGGGTGCCCACCTCGATGCGACCGTCGATGTTGCGGCTCATCCAGTCGGCACTGGAGATATAGAGCTGGGGATTGCCCTTGTTGTGGAACACCATCACCCGCGGATGTTCGAGGAAACGGTCGATGATGCTGATGACCCGGATGTTGTCGCTCAGACCCGGCACCCCCGGGCGCAGGGCGCACATGCCCCGGATGATCATCTGGATGGGCACCCCGGCCTGGCCGGCGGCATAGAGCCGGTTGATGAGGTCTCTGTCCACCAGGTTGTTGATCTTGAGGGTGATGCCGCTGGGTTGCCCCGCCTTGGCGTTGGCCAGCTCGTTATCGATGAGGCGATAGAGCTGGCGGCGGCTGTTGATGGGGGAGACCAGCAGGTGGTTGAACTTGTAGCGCCGGTACGGGTACTCGATGTACTCGAACACGCTCTCCACCTCGGCGGTGATGTCCGGATGGCGGGTCAGCAGAGAGAAGTCGGTGTAGATCTTGGCGGTCTTCTCGTTGAAGTTGCCGGTCCCGACATGGGCGTAGCGTACCGCCTCGCCGTTCTCGTGGCGGGTGATGAGGCAGAGCTTGGAGTGGATCTTGAGGCTGGGCACCCCGAACACCACCTTGACGCCTGCGTCGGTCAGGATGTTGGCCCAGTCGATGTTGGCCGCCTCGTCGAAGCGGGCGCGCAACTCCACCACCACGGTCACCTTCTTGCCATTGTTGGCGGCGTCGATGAGGGAGTGGATGATCCGCGACTTCTTGGCCACCCGGTAGATGTTGATGCGAATGGCGCTGACCGCCGGGTCGAAGGCCGCCTGGCGCACCAGCTCGGTGAAGTGGTGGAACTTGTGGTACGGGTAGTAGAGCAGGATGTCCTGCTTGGCGATGGCGTCGAAGGCGTTGACGAAGCCGTCAAAGTCGCGGCAATCGAGGGCCGGCAGCTTGGGGTTTTCCAGATAATCCCGGCCCACATTGGGGAAGCCGATGAAATCCTTGAAGTTGTGATAGCGCCCACCGGGCATGATGGCGTCGTAGGAGCTTATCTGCAGCTTCAGCTTCAAGAAGCTTATCATGGCCGCCGGCATTTCCCGCTCGTAGACGAAGCGCACCGGCATGGCGGTGAGGCGCTGTTTCAAGCCGTCACTCATCTTGTCCACCAGGCTGAGGTCCAGCTGGTCGGAGAGGTCATATTCGGCATCCCGGGTCAGCTTGACCGCGTAGGCGGCAATCTCGTCGTAGTCGAAGAAGCCCTTGAAGATCTCGTCCAGACAGAAGCGGATAACGTTGTCCAGGATGATGATCTGCTTCTTGCGACGGGTGCCCTCCGGCGGTAGCTGGAAGAAGCGGGGCAGATCGTCGGTGGGCACTTCCACCAGGGCGTACTGGATCACCTGGCCGTTCTTCTTCATCTCGATGGCGAGATAGGTGTGCTCGTCTTTCAGGAACTTGACCGGGTTGACCTCCTTGTTGAGGAGGATGGGGATGATGTGGCGCAGCACCTTTTCCCGGAAGAAGACCCGCAGCCACTGCTGGATGGACTCGGAGAGCTGGCTTTCGTTCACCAGGAAGATGTTGTGGCGGGCCAGCGCGATCAGCAGCTCCTTGTAGGTGTTGTCGAACGCCTCGCCGAGCGCCATCACCTTCTGCTGGATGGCGCGCAGCAGCACCTTGGCCTCGTCGTCGCCGCCGTGGACTTCGTTGATGAGGATGCGGCGCTTGACGTCCGACACCCGAACCTTGAAGAACTCGTCCTGATTGGAGGAGAAAATCCCGAGGAAGCGGACCCGCTCGATGAGGGGTACCGTCTTGTCCATCGCCTCTTGCAACACCCGTTCATTGAATGAGAGCCAGCTAAGCTCTTTCTCTTCATACTGCTTGTCGGTGCTCATCTGGTGCCTCTTTGCTCTGGTTGCGTCTGCGCGGAAGTTATGGCGTCAAACCATGACAAATTTATGACAGGTGACACTATTCGCTCAGATCCTGATCGATGTCGACGACGAGGTCGTCGGAGAGGGACTCCAGGGCCGTGACGAGATCGTCCAGTTCGAGCTGCGGCGGCAGGGCCACCAGGGCGTGGGCATAGAAGAGGGGGGCGCCTGAGTGGGGCGCAGGTTCGCAACCTGTGGTGAGGTCGGCGACGTTGATGTTGAGCTGTCGCAGGATGCTGGCCACTTCGTGGACGATGCCCGGTCTGTCGTTGCCGGTGACGCTCAGCATCACCTGATGGGCCGGTTGCGGGCTCAGCTGCCCTTCGGCGAAGCTCACGGTGAGGCCAGGCAGCATCACCAGGGCCTCGCACAGGCTGCGGTAATGCTCGTCAGGCACGGCGACGTGCAAAATGCCGGCAAATTGCCCCGCCAGCTCGCTCATGGAGCTGGCCAGCCAGTTACCCTGCTGCCGGGTGATGGTATCGGCCAGGCTCTCGACGATCCCGGGTTTGTCTGCGCCGATCACGGTGACGACCAATTGCTTTTGCATCCTGCTCTCCTTGAATGGGGCTGCGTGGGGTCCGTTGACGCCTGGCGGCGACGGGGTGCGCGCCAGAACGTCCATGGGCTCTAGCATTGTGCCTGCTGTGACAGGCCATATGAAGCCCGCCTTGCGCAAATTCAGTGAAAAAACGCGAATGCCGGGACGGGCTTGATTTCTGCGCTGCCTGAGTCGCTTTCCCCGTGGTAGAGTGTGCCCCTTCCTTTGGTGTGAACTGAATTTGTCTTGTAAACGGGATGTGCGTGTATGAATAGCCTTGTCGTATCAGGAGCCGTGTTGCTGGGGTTGCTCCTGCTGGTGATCGTCTGGCGCAGGGAGAAAGAGGGCAAGGCCGAGCCCTATGATCTGCAGGAAACCTTGATGAGCCCAGCCGAGCGCACCTTCTTCGGGGTGCTGGATCAGGCGGTGGGGGACAAGGCCCGTGTCTTTGCCAAGGTACGAGCCTCCTATGTGCTGACGCCCGAGGCACACCTTGGCAAAGGCAAGCGCCAGCAGGCACTCGGCAAGATAGGGGAGAAGCACTTCGATTTTTTGCTCTGCCACCCGGCGGATCTCTCTTTCCTGTGTGCCGTGGAGCTGGATGACGAGGGGCACCGCCACCAGAAGCGCAAGGCGCGGGATCTCTTCCTGAAGGCGGCCTGCGATGGCGCCGGTCTGCCGCTGTTGCAGATCCCGGCCAGCAGCCACTACCAGGTCGACGAGTTGCGGGAGCAACTGCTGCCCCTGCTGGCGAGAACGACGGCGCCGGTGGATGACCTGCTGCCCGGCGAGCGCCGCGAACCGACCTTCAGCCCGCTGCTGCTCGATGGTGTCGATCTGGGCACGTCACACCCGGGGGCTGCCAGGGAGCCCCAGGTGCCGCCCCCCCAGGCCGAAGAGGCAATGCCCGTGTTGATGGAGGAGAATCCCTTCCTCGATCCGGATGAGGAGGAGCCCCGGGAGACGACCCCTCATTGCCCCCGCTGTGCCGCGCCCCTGGTGGCACGGGAAGCACGAAAGGGTCCCCATGCCGGTCGCCTGTTCCTCGCCTGCAGCCGGTTTCCCGAGTGCCGCTATGCCGCCCCCCAGGAGAGCGTGAAGCACTGATCCCTCCTCTGACGCCGCGCCCTGTCGGCGTCATTCTTTCCCCTTCGCTGGTTTTCATCCGATACTCAATCTGGCTGGAAGCGTGATCCCCGTCCCGCCAGGGTCCGGGAGGATGCGACAAGTTTTGACAATCCGCCAGAATTTTGGCACTTTGTCCTCTTATGACACAGTGCGAAATTGGTTTTAATAAGCACTTAAAAAACAATAACTTGGCGTCAGGTGTGAAAATATGGATAGGATGGCTATGGGTGTGCTGCTTGTTGATGCCGATGATGTGCGGCGCCAGCAACTGGGGACTGTGCTCTCCTTCATGGGGATCCCCTGGCAGGAGGTGGTGGAGAGCGATCTCGATGTGGCCATCGAGACTGCCGGGCCCTTGCAGGGAATTCTGGCCGGGGAACTGCGCGAGCGCGCCCTGAGTGAGCTGCTTGCCGCCCATCCTCGTCTGCCCTTTCTCTCCCTGATGCCAGCGAGCCATGGTTGCAGCAACTTCATCGGGGTGGCCGAGGCGCCCTTTACCTATGAGTCCCTCACCCGTCATCTGCACTTCTGCCAGGCCTTCATCTCCCTGCATCCCCGTCATCAGACCCACGACAAGGGTCAGACCCTGCTGCGCCTGCTGGTGGGCAAGGGGAGGGGCATCCAGGAGGTGCGCCGTCTTATCGGCCAGGTGGCCGAGACCGACGCCAACGTACTGATCCTCGGTGAGTCCGGAACCGGCAAGGAGGTGGTGGCTCGCGCCATCCACGAGCTGTCCGCCCGAAGCGCGGGCCCCTTCGTGCCCATCAACTGCGGCGCCATTCCGGCGGAGCTGCTCGAGAGCGAGCTGTTCGGTCACGAGAAGGGGGCCTTCACCGGTGCCATTGCCGCCCGGCGCGGCCGCTTCGAACTGGCCCAGGGGGGCACCCTCTTCCTCGACGAAATCGGCGACATGCCGCTGCCGATGCAGGTCAAGTTGCTGCGGGTGCTGCAGGAGCGCCAGTTCGACCGGGTCGGGGGCGGCAAGGCCGTCCAGGCCGATGTGCGGGTGATCGCGGCGACCCACCGGGATCTGGAAGCCATGATCCGCACCCTGGCATTTCGCGAAGATCTCTACTACCGCCTCAATGTGTTCCCCATCGAGACGCCCCCCCTGCGGGATCGGGCCGACGACATCCCGCTGCTGCTGCAGGAGCTGCTCAATCGCCATGCCGAACAGCACAAGGGGATCATCCGTCTGACCCAGCGCGCCATGGAGTCCCTGATGCAGTACGCCTGGCCCGGCAACGTGCGCGAGCTGTCCAACCTCATCGAGCGCCTGCTCATCCTCTATCCGAACCAGATCGTCGATGTGGCGGATCTGCCCGGCCGCTATCGCCTGCTGCCCTGCGAGCCACGAGATGAGCGGCTCACCGAGATGGACGAGCGGGACGCCCTGGCTGCCGTGTTCCAGTCCCCACCAGAGCTGGATCCCGGCATCGCCATGCCCCTGCCCATGCAGTTGCCTCAAGAGGGGGTCAACCTCAAGGAGATGCTGGCCGACCTCGAGGTGGAGCTGATCCGCCAGGCCCTGGAGTCCCAGGACGGGGTGGTGGCCCGCGCCGCCGACCTGCTCAGCATGCGCCGCACCACCCTGGTGGAGAAGATGAAGAAGTACGGCATGAGCAAGGACAATTGAGGTCAATGCTTTGACGCATTGAGCCAATGCATTGATAAATAACGTCTATTTTGCTGGCATGGAAATTGAATAAGCTGACTCAATCGCCAGTTTGAGGTCAGCTTTATGACAATCTTGCAGCAGGATGCCCCCCTCCAGTCACATGAAGTGAGTCAGCTTTACGCCATCTTCACGGCGCTGCCGACCGGCGTGCTGCTGCTCGATGGCGAGGGGCTGATCACCCGCGCAAACCCTGCCGCCCTGGCGCTGCTGGGAGAGCCACTGGAAGGCCTTTCCTGGCGCCAGATCATCGCCCGCTGCTTCGAACCCCGTGAGGATGACGGTCACGAGATCTCCTTGCGCGACGGCCGCCGGGTCCAGCTGTCGACCCAGCCGCTGCCGGATCAGCCGGGCCAACTGGTGTTCATTACCGACTTGACCGAGACCCGCCAGTTGCAGGACAGGGTCAACCACATGAAGCGTCTCTCCGCCCTTGGCAACATGGCGGCTTCCCTGGCGCACCAGATCCGCACCCCGCTCTCCGCCGCCATGCTCTATGCGGCCAACCTGGCCAACCGCACCCTCAAGCCTGAATCCCGCAGCCAGTTCCAGCAAAAATTGATGGCCAGGTTGCAAGACCTGGAAAAACAGATCAACGACATCCTGCTGTTTGCCCGCAATGGCGACAACCAGGTGGTGGCGCCCCTCTCGGTGCAGGGCTTGCTGGCGGAAGTGCAGGCGGGGGCCGAAGCCTTCTGCCAGCAGCAGGGCTGCGCCTTGCATCTGGAGGCCCCTGAGCCCGATCTCTGTCTGCTTGCCAACAGCAGTGCCCTGGCGGGGGCCATCAACAACCTCATCGCCAATGCCCGGCAGGCCGGCGCCGATTCGCTCCTGGTGAGCGCTGTGCGCAGCGGCAACCGGGTGGAGATGCGGGTCATCGACAACGGCAAGGGGATGGCCCCCTCCCTGCTCAACCAGATCTTCGAACCCTTCTTTACCACCCGTTCCCAGGGCACGGGCCTCGGTCTTGCGGTGGTGCAGTCGGTGGTACGAGCCCATCAAGGGGAGGTGAGCGTGGCTTCGGTCCCTGGCGAGGGCACCTGTTTTACCCTGTCCTTCCCCCTGCATCAGCAACAGGTTCAGTTGGGGGGCGTGGCATGAGGCGCGCAAAAGCCGGAGCGCCGGTGAAGATGATTCTCGACAAGGCCATGTTGGTTGTAGGAGGTGTGGCATGACCCAGGCTCGCATTCTGGTGGTGGAAGATGACAACGGCCTGCGCGAGGCGCTGGTGGATACCCTGCTGCTCGGTGGCTATGAGTGCCGCGAGGTGGACAGCGGCGAGCGGGCCCTGCTTGCTCTGTCCCGTCAGCGCTTTGACATGGTGATCTCCGACATCCAGATGGGGGGCATGGATGGTCTGACCCTGCTCGCCAATATCCGCCAGCAATATCCCCAGGTGCCTGTGCTCCTGATGACTGCCTACGCCAACATTGACGGGGCGGTGCGCGCCATGCGCGAGGGGGCCATCGACTATCTGGCCAAGCCCTTCTCCCCCGAGGTGCTGCTCAACCAGGTCAGCCGTTATGTGCCGGCCCAGAAGGTGGAGAAGCGTGCCGTGGTGTACGGGGACCCCAGGACTGCGGAGCTGTTCCAGCTGGCGACCCGGGTGGCGAGAAGCGAAGCCACCGTCATGGTGACCGGCCCGAGCGGGACGGGCAAGGAGGTGTTGGCTCGCTATATTCACGACCACTCCAGCCGGGCAGAACAGGCCTTCGTCGCCATCAACTGCGCCGCCATTCCGGAGAACATGCTGGAAGCGACCCTGTTTGGCTACGAGAAGGGCGCTTTCACCGGTGCGGTGCAGGGGTGCCCTGGCAAGTTCGAGCAGGCTCAGGGAGGAACCCTGCTGCTCGACGAGATCACCGAGATGGATCTGGGGCTGCAGGCCAAGCTGCTGCGGGTCTTGCAGGAGAAAGAGGTGGAGCGGCTCGGCAGCCGCAAGATGATCCCCCTCGATGTGCGGGTCATTGCCACCAGCAACCGGGATCTGAAAAAAGCGGTGCAGGACGGGTTGTTCCGCGAGGATCTCTACTACCGCCTCAACGTCTTCCCCCTGCGCTGGACGGCGCTCTGGGAGCGCCCGGGGGACATTCTTCCCCTGGCGGAGCATCTGCTGGCGCTGCATGCCAGCCAGATGGGGCTGCCGACGCCGCAGCTCGCAGAGGACGCCCGAGAGCGTCTGATGGTTCACCCCTGGCCCGGCAACGTGCGCGAGCTCGACAACGTGGTTCAGCGCGCCCTGATCCTCTGTCCAGACGGCCTCATCGACTGTGAGCACCTGATTCTGGAGGAGACGGACGAGACCCTGGTGCGGCCGCTCGAGCGGCTGTCAGGGGAGGGGCTTGGCGGCGAACTCAAGCTGCAGGAGCACCAGATCATTCTGGACACCCTGCAGGAGTGCAACGGCAGTCGCAAAGCGGTGGCCGACAAGCTCGGCATCAGCCCGCGCACCCTGCGCTACAAGCTGGCCCAGATGCGTGACGCCGGCATCGAGCTGCCCGCCTAGGCCTGACAGGCGCATGGCCTTGCCGGTCCGGCTCGATTATCATGGGCTCTGACGATCGGAATCCGGCTCCCCGCACAGTGCGTGGGGAGCCCAGCTAGGAGACCCCCATGATCTCTCATCGTAAACTGGAAAGCCTGCTCAACCACCTGCTCGAACCCCATGCCATCAAGGATTACTGCCCCAACGGCCTGCAGGTGGAGGGGCGCGAGCGCATTCGCAAGGTGGTGACCGGCGTCACCGCCAGCCAGGCCCTCATCGATGCCGCCGTGGCCGCTGATGCTGACGCCATCCTGGTCCATCACGGCTACTTCTGGAGCGGCGAGCCGGCCCAGATCACCGGCATGAAGCAGCGTCGTCTCAAGACCCTCTTGACCCACGACATCAACCTGTTTGCCTACCACCTGCCGCTGGACGTGCACCCCGAGGTGGGGAACAACGCCCAGCTTGCCAGGCTGCTTGGTATCAAGGTGCGTCGCGGGCTCGAACCCTGGAACAGCAAGAGCGTCGCCATGGTGGGCAAGCTGGAGGAGCCCATGAGCGGCAGCGATTTTGCCAAGCTGATTGCCGAGCGTCTCGGTCGCGAGCCGCTTCATTGTGGTGACAGTGGCCCCGAGCTCATCCGCTCCGTGGCCTGGTGCACCGGCGGTGGCCAGAGCTACATCAGCCAGGCGGCGGAGCAGGGCATCGATGCCTTCATCTCCGGCGAAGCCTCCGAGCAGACCATCCACACCGCCCGCGAGATGGGCATGCACTTCTACGCCGCAGGCCACCACGCCACCGAACGTTACGGCGTCAAGGCGCTGGGAGAGTGGCTCGCCACCGTACACGGGTTGGAGGTGACCTTTATCGATATCGACAATCCGGTGTAGGGCCGATTGGCCGCGCAGCGGCGTCATCGGACGTGATGACAGGCATTGCGCTGGTCGATGGAAATGACAAGGGAGGCCTGAGCCTCCCTTGTTGTGTCTTACTGCTGCTAGCGGTTACTCGCTGGCATAGCCTGCCAGGCCAAGCTGCTTGCCATCGAGGAAGGCAGACCCTTCTCGCATCTGCAAGCGCCCTTCACAGAACCACTGCACCACCAGGGGGTAGATGCTGTGCTCCTGCACCTGGACCCGGGCGGCGACCTCGTCGGCACTGTCCCCTTCGAAGATGGGGACCCGTGCCTGGAGGATCACCGGGCCGCCGTCGAGCTCTTCGGTGACGAAGTGGACGCTGGCGCCGTGCTCGTCATCACCGGCCTCGATGGCGCGCTGGTGGGTGTGCAGACCCTGGTATTTCGGCAGCAATGAGGGGTGGATGTTGATCATCCTCCCCGCGAAGTGGCGCACGAGGTCGGCGCTCAGGATCCGCATAAAGCCGGCCAGCACCACCAGATCCGGCTGATAATCCGCCATCAGAGCCAGCAGGGCGACATCATACTCCTCCCGGCTGGCGAACTGCTGCTGAGCCAGGATGGCGGTTGCCACCCCAGCTTCCCTGGCACGCACCAGGCCATAGGCATCAGCCTTGTTGCTGATGACGCCGACCACCTGACCGGCAATCTTGCCGCCGGCACAGCCGTCGAGGATGGCCTGCAGATTGCTGCCGCTGCCTGAGATGAGGACGAGGATGCGTTTCATGGAGGTCATCTGGCCGTTGATACGATCATTCATTGAATGATGACCTGCTCCTCACCATCGGCCGCCTTGGCGATGTGGCCGATGTGCCAGGCGTTTTCGCCTTCGGCCTTGAGCAGGGCCAGGGCCTTGTCCAGCTGATCCGCCGGCAGGGCGATGATCATGCCGACGCCGCAGTTGAAGGTGCGATACATCTCGTGGCGGGTGACGTTGCCTGCCTGTTGCAGCCAGCTGAACACCGCCGGCCACTGCCAGCTCTGCTCGTCGATGACCGCCTTGGTGTTGGCGGGCAGCACGCGCGGGATGTTCTCCCAGAAGCCGCCGCCGGTGATGTGGGACAGGGCGTGGATCTCGCACTCCTTGATGAGCTTGAGCACGGGCTTCACATAGATGCGGGTCGGCTCCAGCAGGGCGTTGGCCAGGGTGGTGTCACCCAGCGGCTGCTGCACGTCGGCCTTGGAGACTTCCAGGATCTTGCGAATGAGGGAGAAGCCGTTGGAGTGGGGACCGCTGGCGGCCAGGGCGATCAGGGCATCCCCTTCGCCAACCTTGCTGCCGTCGATGATCTCGCTCTTTTCCACCACGCCGACGCAGAAACCGGCGATGTCGTAATCTTCCCCTTCATACATGCCAGGCATTTCGGCAGTTTCACCGCCGACCAGGGCACAGCCGGACTGTTCGCAGCCGGCGCCGATGCCGGTGACCACGGCAGCGGCAGTGTCCACGTCCAGTTTGCCGGTGGCATAGTAGTCGAGGAAGAAGAGGGGCTCGGCGCCCTGCACGATGAGGTCATTGACGCACATGGCGACCAAGTCGATCCCCACGGTGTCGTGCTTCTTCAGGTCGATGGCCAGACGCAGCTTGGTGCCCACCCCGTCGGTACCGGAGACCAGTACCGGTTCCTTGTAGCCAGCAGGGATTTGACACAGGGCCCCAAAGCCGCCAAGACCACCAAGGACTTCAGGACGACGAGTGCGTTTTGACACGCCCTTGATACGTTCAACCAGTGCATTGCCGGCATCGATATCTACGCCAGCATCCTTGTAGCTCAGTGAGGTTTTGTCAGTCACGCGTATTCCCCGTCATATAAAGAAGTGGAGGGTAAAATTCGGGGCGTATTCTACCAGCGGGCACGAAAAACCAGAAAGAAAATCGTTTGCGCGTTTTTGAATCGAAAAGCTCTACAAGCCGTGGCTTTTGTTGTATGATTCCGCGATTTTTTGGCGCCGGTTAGAGGAGATAATAATGAAAGTCGTTGAAGTCAAACACCCCCTGGTCAAGCACAAGATCGGCCTGATGCGCGAAGGCGACATCAGCACCAAGCGTTTCCGTGAACTGGCCAAGGAAGTGGGCAGTTTGTTGACTTACGAAGCGACCTCTGACTTCGAAACCGAAAAAGTGACCATCGATGGCTGGAACGGCCCTGTGGAAGTCGACCAGATCAAGGGCAAGAAGGTCACCGTCGTGCCAATCCTGCGCGCCGGTCTTGGCATGATGGACGGCGTGCTGGAGCACATGCCGAGCGCCCGCGTCAGCGTGGTCGGTATCTATCGCGATGAAGAGACCCTGCAGCCTGTCCCCTACTTCGAGAAGATCGTCAGCAACATCGAAGAGCGTCTGGCCCTGGTCATCGACCCCATGCTGGCCACCGGCGGCTCCATGATCGCCACCATCGATCTGCTCAAGAAGAAAGGTTGCCAGTCCATCAAGGTGCTGGTGCTGGTTGCCGCGCCGGAAGGCATCAAGGCGCTGGAAGCCGCTCACCCGGACGTGGAGCTGTTCTGTGCCTCCATCGACCAGGGGCTGAACGAGAAGGGCTATATCGTCCCGGGCTTGGGTGATGCCGGCGACAAGATCTTCGGCACCAAGTAAGCATCACCCCATCGCCGCGCCCAAGGCGCGCAAACGGAGCCGGCACCCTGCCGGCTCCGCTGTTTCTCCCCCCCTTTGCTTGCTGCCATGCGCGCCTTGCCGCTACCATAAGCACCATCCCCCATTTCGAGAATCTTCTTTATGCTGAAACGCTTAGCGACTCTCCTCTGCTGCTGTCTGCCTCTCGTGGTGTCGGCCGCCCAGGTAACCGACCTCTATCAGGGCAAGGCTCCCACCAGTGGCGACATGACGGCCGCCCAGTCCCAGGCGCTGGGGTATGTGCTCGTCAAGGTGACGGGCAAGCGCGATATCCTCACCCAGCCGGATGTGGTGAAGGCCCTGGCGGCGCCGGCGGATTACGTGCAGCAATACAGCTATCAGGACATCGGCTCGGTCAAGTTTCTCAAGGCGGATTTCAATGTGGCCAAGGTGAACGCCCTGGTCGGCCAGAGCAAGTTTGCCCTGCTTGGCCCGGTGCGGCCGCAGGTCGCCATCTGGCTGGTGGTCGACGAAGGCGAGCGGCGCATTCTGCCGGATCAGTCCGGCGATGGCTGGTCCGAGGCGCTGCGTGCCCAGACCCAGGCCATGGGGCTGCCGGTCAGTCTCCCGCTGATGGACTTGGATGACAACATGGCGGTCAATGCCACCGATGTCTGGGGCCGCTTTGCCGATCCCGTGCTCAAGGCGAGCCAGCGTTACGGCGCCGAAATGGTGGTGCTCGGCAAACTGAGCCCGGAGGGGGAGGCCTGGAGCATCGACTGGGGTCTTTATGGTACCAAGCCGGGGGCGCAGGCAGGAGAGCTGACCGAGCTGACCAAGGGTTCGGGTTCAGGTACCCAGGCCGAGGTGGCAAAGGGCTTTGCCGATGCCCTGGCCGGTTGGCTGGTGCAGCAGTACGGTACCCGTCTCTCCGGTGTCGCCTCCAGCCAGACCCTGGTGGTGGAGGGGCTGTCCGATATCGATGGCATGATCCAGATCCAGAAGCTGCTGCAGGGGATGGCCAGTGTCACCAAGGTGGCTATTGGCAAGCTGGAAGGGGACAAGGTGACCTTCAACCTCTCGCTGCAGGGGGACAAGGCCGAGCTGGTGAGGGGGTTGCAACTGGAGAGCCGCCTGCATCAGGTGGAAGACAACGAGAGCGGCCTGCGCTATCAATGGTCGCAGCCCTGATCCCGGGGAAGGATCCTGACCGCCCGGCATGGTCCGGGCGGTTCTCTATCTGCCCCGCTGGTGATACACTTGCCCGCAAATATCACAGTCAAAGCCCAACGAGTGAAGCAACCGGCCCAACTGTCTTTAGCCGTACAACTACCGGATGATGAAACCTTCGTCAGTTTTTATCCCGGCAACAACGCCCATCTGATCACCGCCCTCAAGAATGCGGCCATCGGTCAGGGCTCGCCCTTCCTCTATTTCTGGGGAGCCAAGGGGTCGGGCCGCTCCCATCTGCTCCATGCCACCTGTGCCGAGGTCAACGCCCGCGACGCCGCAGCCGCTTATCTCTCCCTCGATCAGTTCGAACAGCTTGACCCCAGCATGCTCGATGCTTTGGAGAGCCTGCCCTTGGTCTGTCTTGACAGCCTGGAGGCTATCGCCGGCAACGCCCTGTGGGAGCGGGCCCTGTTCGACTTCTACAATCGCTGGAAGGAGAAGGGGGAGGGGACGCTCATCGTTACCGGCTGCAGCGCGCCACGCAAGCTGGGGCTGCAACTGCCGGATCTCGCGTCCCGTCTCGACTGGGGAGTGAGCTTCCACCTCGACGAGCTGGACGACGAGGGCAAACTCAGCGCCCTGCAACTGCGCGCCGAGCTGCGGGGTTTCAAGCTGCCCATCGACGTGGGCCGTTTCCTGCTCAACCGCCTCTCCCGCGACATGCGCACCCTGCTTGCCACCCTCAATCGTCTCGACAACGCCTCCTTCCGTGCCAAGCGCAAGCTTACCATCCCTTTCGTCAAAGAGATCCTCGAGCTCTGAAAACCTATCCCATTAGGCTAACTTATTCGCCATTTTGAACCTGGGCAGTGCTCGAAATCCTCACGTACTACAGTACGTTCCGGTTTCTGCGCGCTGTCCGTGTTCAAACTGCCTTCAACGATTACGCCTACTGGGATAGGTTCTAAGCCCCATAACGACAAACCCCGGGACTTGGCCGGGGTTTGTTTGCGAGCATTACACAGCTATCAGTGGAACTGATCTTCTTCGGTCGAGCCGGTCAGTGCGGTCACCGAGGACTGGCCGCCCTGAATGACGGTGGTCACCTTGTCAAAGTAACCGGTACCCACTTCCTGCTGGTGTGCCACGAAGGTGTAGCCCCGCTCGGCGGCGGCGAATTCCGGCTGCTGCACCATCTCGACATAGTGCTTCATTCCCTCGCCACGGGCGTACTGGTAGGCCAGCTCGTACATGTGGAACCACATGTTGTGGATACCCGCCAGGGTGATGAACTGGTACTTGTAGCCCATGTCGGAGAGCTCCTGCTGGAAGCGGGCGATGGTGGCATCGTCCAGGTTCTTCTTCCAGTTGAAGCTCGGGGAGCAGTTGTAGGCCAGGATCTTGTCCGGGTACTGGGCCTTGATGGCCTCGGCAAATTTGCGCGCCTCGTCCAGATCGGGCTTGGCGGTCTCGCACCACACCATGTCGGCGTAAGGGGCGTAGGCCAGGCCGCGGGAGATGGCCTGCTCGATGCCAGCCTGCACCTTGTAGAAGCCCTCGCTGGTGCGCTCACCGGTCAGGAAGCCGGCATCGTAGGGATCGGCATCCGTGGTCAGCAGATCCGCTGCGTTGGCGTCGGTGCGGGCGATCACCAGGGTGGTGGTGCCGCAGACATCTGCCGCGAGGCGAGCCGCGACAAGCTTTTGCACCGCCTCCTGGGTCGGGACCAGTACCTTGCCGCCCATGTGGCCGCACTTTTTCACGGACGCGAGCTGATCTTCGAAGTGCACGCCGGCGGCGCCCGCTTCAATCATCCCCTTCATCAGTTCGAAGGCGTTCAGCACGCCGCCGAAACCGGCTTCCGCATCCGCTACTATGGGCAGGAAGTAGTCGATGAAGCCCTTGTCCTCTGGTCCAACCTTGTTGGCCCACTGGATCTGGTCGGCCCGGGCGAAGGAGTTGTTGATGCGCTCCACCACGGAGGGGACGGAGTTGGCCGGGTAGAGGGACTGATCCGGGTACATGGTGGAGGAGAGGTTGTTGTCCGCCGCCACCTGCCAGCCGGAGAGATAGATGGCTTCGATGCCGGCCTTGGCCTGTTGCACCGCTTGGCCGCCGGTCAGGGCGCCGAGGCAGTTTACATAGCCTTTCTTGGCGCCGCCGTGGATCAGCTCCCACAGTTTGTCGGCGCCGCGTTGGGCCAGAGTGTGTGCCGGCTGCAGGCTGCCACGCAGGTTCACCACGTCCTCGGCGCTGTAGCCGCGCTTGATCCCTTTCCAGCGGGGGTTTTCTGCCCAGTCTTTCTCGATAGCCTGGATCTGTTGCTCACGGGTCAGTGCCATATCAGTTCCCTCTTTCATTGATTTCACGTTTCCATTGACTTGTTATGGGGGCCGTTACCGGCCCGGGTCTCACAGCCGCTCGTAGCCGGGCAGCGTCAGAAAATCGATGAGTGTGTCGGCGCAGGTGATCTCGTCCATCAGGGCGCTCGCCTCGGCGAAACGGCCAGATTGCCAGCGGGCCTCGCCCACTTCGCCTCTGACCACCTCCTGCTCCTCGGCCAGCATCTGGCGGAACAGCGCCTTGGTCACTGCCTGACCGTTGGAGAGGGTCTTGCCGTGGCGGATCCACTGCCAGATGGAGGTGCGGGAGATCTCGGCGGTGGCGGCATCTTCCATCAGTCCGTAGATGGGCACGCAGCCATTGCCGTTGATCCAGGCTTCCAGGTATTGCAGGGCGACGCGGATATTGGTGCGCATGCCCGCCTCGGTACGCTCCCCCTCGCAGGGGGCCAGCAGCTCGGCGGCGGTGATGGGGGCATCCTGCTCGCGCAGCACATGGATCTGGTTCTTGGCGCCAGCGGGGATGCTCGCGTTGAACACCGCCATGGCGGTGTCGGCGAGGCCGGGGTGGGCGACCCAGGTGCCGTCGTGGCCGTTGTTCGCTTCACGCTCCTTGTCCGCCTTCACCTTGGCGAAGACTTCGGCGTTCACTGCCGGATCCTTGGCCGGGATAAAGGCGGCCATGCCGCCCATGGCCAGGGCGCCGCGCTTGTGGCAGGTCTTGATAAGGAGTCGCGAGTAGGCAGAGAGGAACGGCTTGTCCATGGTCACCACCTGACGATCCGGCAGGACGCGATCGGAGTGGTTCTTCAAGGTCTTGATATAGCTGAAGATGTAATCCCAGCGGCCGCAGTTGAGGGCGACGATGTGATCCTTCATCTGATAGAGCAGCTCGTCCATCTCGAATACCGCCGGCAGGGTTTCGATGAGCACGGTGGCCTTGATGGTACCGCGGGGCAGACCAAACCTGTCTTCGGTCCAGGCGAATACCTCGCTCCACCAGCGCCCTTCCAGATGGCTCTGCAGCTTGGGTACGTAGAAGTAGGGACCGGAGCCCTTGGCCAGCAACGCCTTGTGGTTGTGCAGGAAATAGAGGGCGAAGTCGAACAGGCCGCCGGGAATGGGGGCACCATCAAAGGTGACGTGCTTCTCCGGCAGATGCAGACCGCGCACCCGGCAGATGAGCACGGCCGGGTTGGGATTCAGGGTATAGGCCTTCCCCTCCGGGCTCTGGTAGGCAATGGTGCCGTTGACCGCATCGCGCAGGTTGATCTGGCCCTCGATCACCTTGTTCCAGGCCGGGGCCAGGGAGTCCTCGAAGTCGGCCATGAAGACCTTGACGTTGGCGTTGAGGGCATTGATCACCATTTTGCGCTCGACCGGGCCGGTGATCTCCACACGGCGGTCCTGCAGATCGGCGGGAATGCCGCGCACCGTCCAGTCACCATCGCGAATATGGGCGGTCTCTGGCAGGAAGTCCGGCAACTCGCCGCCATCGATACGGGCCTGGCGTGCGACTCGCTGCTTCAGCAGCTCGTTGCGTTGGGGAGCGAAACGTTCCACCAGTTCGGACACCAGGGCCACCGCATCCGGCGTCAGGATCTGCGCGTAATCGGGAAGCATCTCGCCTTGAATGCGCAGGCGGGTGCTGCTGATGGTCTGGGCCGGTGCCGACATAGTGGGTACTCCTCCAAAAGTTACATTTTGAATTTATTAACTACGACTAACGTCTATATCCCTTTCTTTCAAACTCCCCGTAACAGCGGGGCAACACGATTCATAAGGTGCAAAAGAATGGCGGATTCGTCAACTTGATTTTTAAAACGGGTGTTTTTTGATGATAGTTAAGATGCTGTTTTAAATGGATTTATGTGATTAGTGTAAAAGCTCTTTGCAGATGGTTATGCTCTTGGGTCGCCGGGGCGGCAGGGGGGAGGATTTCGGTAGAGTGGATGGGTTAAAAATGTAACTAATTACGTAATAAAATTAC